>CAZBWK010000038.1:0-34915 GCA_964495655.1 uncultured Prolixibacteraceae bacterium
TTGTAAAAATGAATGTCGAAGGCAAAGAGTTCGTTAAAAAACTTATCCTTGACAGGTAAGAAAACCAACCAATAAATTAGAAAGGCTGCCAAAAGCAGCCTTTCTCTATTTAATCTAATCGTGTATATTAAAAATAAATAATCCGGAATTCATTACCCTCCCAATGCTCCTTATAATAGGTTTTTAATTGATTAGCCTCAAACAACCTTACTTTCCTGTCTTCAAAAATGACTACATTGGCTCTGTGAAATCCACTCACCCAGTGAAAAATACCTGATCCCATACCGGCAGCAAAGGAATATTTGGCATTAGGGATCTTATTGGCAAGCCGGTGCAGAAAAGCCAGATAATCAAGTGCAAAATTATCACAGTCAAATAGTTCGGTTACATAAGATGGCTTATATTTACCATAGACATTATTGAACTGAGTTTGCACAGAATAAGGAAGCAGGTAATAAAAATGGTCACTTGGTTCCTCAATTTTTGTAAGGTGAGCGCCAAATTCCTGATTTGCCATGTTAACAAATTCATCGGGCGTAATAATCTGAAAATTATTAGCATTAAAATTTTTCGCAACACCAGAAATATCCTTTAAGATGTTCGAGCCTTCTCCATCAGGCTTCCCGCATATCAGATCTCTTAACCAGCTCATATTATATGTATTAAGTTAAAAAATACAACTTCTGCTATTGGTTGTTAACATGAACATCCATCTGAGGAAATGGTATAGTAATTCCTTCTTTATCGAATGTTTTATACACACGCTCATTCAGATCAAAAAAGATGCCCCAGTAATTCTTTGACTCAGCCCATACCCTTACTACCAGATTGACAGAACTGTCGCCCAGTTCACTGACTGCAATAAAGGGTTTCGGGTCTGAAAGGATTCTTTCATCAGTCTCAATAAGGTTTATTAAAACACTTTTTGCTTTATCGACGTCGTCACCATAAGCAATCCCGAACAGGAAATCGACCCTTCGTTTCTGTTCCGTTGAGTAATTTATCATCGACGAGGATGACAGATTGCTATTTGGAATAATAACTGTTTTATTATCCGGTGTTTTCAGGATTGTATTAAAAATCTGAATTTCATTTACAGTTCCTGAATGGCCTTGTGCCTCAATATAATCTCCCGATTTAAATGGTTTAAACAATAGTATGATCACTCCTCCGGCAAAGTTCTGCAATGTACCCGACAGAGCCATTCCTGCGGCAAGCCCGGCTGCACCCAGTATCGCCACAAATGCAGTCATCTGGACTCCCATCATTCCTATAACACTGATCAACAGCATCACCTTAAGCAAAATTCCAATCATACTGTTAAGGAAGCCTCTTAATGAGGGTTCCATCTCACGCTTCTCAAAATTTTTACGGAGCGATTTTTGAATTATTTTTATCACCCACCACCCAATAATAAGGGTAACAAGTGCGCCGGCCAGTCGCGGCCCGAATGTAACGACTGATGAATGAAAAGTTTCCCATAATGTGTTAATTGATTCCATAAAGTAGTATTAAAAGTTAAATATTCTTTTTAAGAAAACGAATCCAGTTATCGCTCATTATATTTGTTATGTCGTTTTTATCATAACCCCTTTCTGCAAGCATAACCGGAACTTTTTGAAGATCGGCAATAGTATCCAGATCATAGGGGCACTGTTCTTTGCCAAACCCGCCGTCAAGGTCGGAACCTATTGCAGCAATTAACGAATTACCAGCCAGCTGGCAAATATGATCTATATTATCGATCATTATTTCAAGGGTTACACCCTTTGAAACCGGATCAGATTTTCCCCTGATCCAGCCGGGTACCATCATCCATGCATCGAGGGCTACTCCAATCACAGCTTCCCTGCTGATAAGTTCTTTTATCTGTTCATCAGAAAACTGCCTGTTGTGTGGCACAAACTTCCGGCAGTTATTATGACTTGCCCAAACCGGGCCGTTATAAATTTTCATGGTTTCCCAAAAGCTCTCGTCGCACAGATGGGTGGCATCCAGTATCATGCCCAGCCGTTCTATCTCTTTTACCAGTTCACGGCCCTTACTTCCAAGTCCGCCCGATGAATCAGTCCCGTATGCATAAGTACCGGGGCCATAATGCGCAGGACCGACAGCCCGCAGTCCGTAACTGTAAGCCCTTTCAAGAAAGCTTAATGACACAATAGAATCAGCCCCTTCAAGGCTTAAAATATAACCAAGAGGAGTATTAAGCCGATCACTGTTCCACGCCTGAAGATGTTTCCGTAGTTCACCTGAATCTTTTATCTGTACCATTTCTCCGGCCTCTTCCATAGCTTTATACCATGCCAGCTGCCCCTGGGTCTGTGCCCAGGCCTGTTCAGGTGAGTTCCATCCCGGCAGTTTACTGCCCTTTTTAACATATCTGCCTATCTGTGTGGCAATACACATGCCGATATTACCCTCCCGCATAGCAGGGAAGCTGACTGTTCCCCTGCCTCTGTCAGGCTTATCCATCAGCCCCTCTTCACTTTGCCGTATCTCCTCTACAGTCCATCTCAGGTCCCTGTTCCACTCCATGGCATTCATGGAAAGATCGAGGTGCCCGTCAAAAATAAATAATTTTTCATCCATAAATGATTATGTTTAATAAACAATTTGTCGCTTTCTGGCAATAACATCCCAGTGATCTGTTACCAGGTTGTCGTAAACAACTGAAACTTTATCAAAGCGATCAACAGTAGGACAAATATGAACGGGAATGCTGTAGACTGCATCCCCGACCTCAAAACTTTCTGACTTATCAGTTTTTATAACCATATGCTCTTCACTCTGCCCAACTATAGAATAACTATCAATACCAGAAAATTTAACTCTTGGCTGAGCCATTTCCGCGGCTACCGACTTATATCCCAAATCTATACAAATAAGGTCTTTAGCAGGCTTGCTGATAATACGGTTAAACAGAACAGCTGCATGCAGGAAATCCATATCAGAAAATGAACTGCTATAGCCATAGTCCCATAAAAGAACTGTACCGGGACTGCATTCTACATCGTTTCTCAGGATATGCACAGGAAATGTGGGAGTTCCTCCGGCAATAACCTTAAAATTACCAAAACCTGCAGATTTCAACTCATCAATAAAAGCATTAACCGTTAAAAAAGCATCGTCTGATATCTGATGCCGCCGTTCAGTGTCACTCTCATGAATATGACCGTCATAGACATGCAGCCCCCCGAAAATCAATCCGGGCATTTCTGAAATTTTCCTTACAAGTCTTCCGGCACTTTCGCCCGGGATAATACCTGTACGGTTCATACCATTGTTGATGTCAATCCACAGATGGGCAACGGTATTATATCTGACTGCCATATCGGATAACTGATCAGTTACCTTTTCTGAATCAACAATACATGTAATTTCCGAATTCCTGAACTCCTCTTTTAGCCTGAAGAACCTTTCAATATTGGGTCCTACAGGCTGGATGGCCAGTAAAATATCTCCTCCGCCACATCGTGCAACCATCTCGGTTTCGGCAAGAGTTGCACATTTAAATTTATTTATGCCCTGATCAATCTGCATCCTGGTTATTTCGGCCATCTTATGGGTTTTGACATGGGTGCGTAACCTGCTGACATCTCCTGCCATTTTAATCATCCTCCTAATATTTTCCTCAATCCTTTCAGGATAAATTAACAATGAAGGAGAATAAACCTCATCTTCGTTTTTTATCGTATACCACAAATCTTCAGATACTGCCATTAAACTCATTTAATAAAGTTCAAATATTGCCTCTACTTCAACAGGAATATTTGAGGGTAGTGTCATGCCGACAGCGCTTCTGACTCCAATTCCGTTTTCTTCGCCGAAAACCTCAGCCATAAATTCACTAAATCCGTTAATAACAGCGGGTTGCTGTTGGAAATTTGAAGTGCAGTTTACCATACCCAGAACTTTCACCAGTCTTTTTATCCTGTTTAAATCACCGAAATGCTGCTTTATTGTCGACAGCATGGCCAGTCCGACCTGGCGGGCAGCCAATTTACCCTCTTGAAGGCTCATATCTTCACCAAGCTTGCCTGATATAAGGGTTCCGTCTGACTTAACAGGCCCCTGTCCTGACACATAAAGAAACTTATCAACCACAAGAACAGGTTTATATACTCCTCCGGGTTTTGGTGGCGGAGGAAGTTCCAGTCCCAACTCTTTAATTTTTAATTCCGTATTTTGTACCATGTCATTTAAATTTTTAGTATTGAACTCACTTTAAAAAATAAAATTTTTATTGATAAAACATCTGTATTTATATAAAAACAAAATCGGCTAATTAAATTTTTACCCTTTGACTCGGAAAAAACGCTTTAATCTCTCATCATTTTAAATAAACAAATTTAAAACAAGTACTCCGGATAAACCAATTACACTTAATAAAGTTTCCATAACTGTCCAGGTATAAAAAGTCTCTTTAACAGAGAGGCTGAAGTACTCCTTTACCATCCAGAATGCTCCGTCGTTGACATGAGATAAAATAAGCGTACCCGACCCGATTGCAAGAAGCATTAATTCCCTGTTTACCAATCCGCCGGTAACCAGAGGAAGTACAATCCCCGCTGTGGTCAATCCCGCAACAGTAGCAGAGCCGACACAAATTCTGAGAAATGCGGAGATTAACCAGCCTAATATTAATGGCGACATTTGCGACTTACTCAGCAATCCGGCAATATAATCACTAATCCCTGTTTCAACCAACACCTCCTTAAACCCCCCTGCACCGGCAATTATGAGCAGGATCATAGTTATACTTGATATAGACTGACCCAGACTATCCATGATATCTGTAATTGTCCTCCCCTGCATGATCCCCAGTGAAAAAATAGCGACAATAAGAGATATTAGCATTGCAATTACCGGATCACCAATCGCATTTAATACAATTTTGAGCTTATCACCTTCAGATAAAATTATGTTTGCCAAACTGGAAGAACCTATTAAGATAACAGGAAGAATCGTTGATAATATACTATTCCAGGTTCCCGGCATTTGGTCTTCTGCAAGGACTTCAGGATTAACAAATTCTTTTAAGGGTTGTGCATCTATTCGTTTAAGCCTGCTCGCAAACAGAGGGCCTGCAATAATAATTGCAGGAACAGAAATTATAATTCCATAAATTAATGTCTTGCCCATATCGGCCTCAAACATTACCGCCAGGGCCGTAGGAGCAGGATGAGGAGGAAGCAGTCCGTGTGCTATTGACAGAGAAGCAAGCATTGGGATCCCCACATATAATAAAGGGACTCCGGCTGAAATTGCAATTGTAAATAAAAGTGGTATTAAAACAACAAAGCCAATAGAAAAAAACATAGGTATACCAACAATAAAACCAGTAATAACAACCGCCCACTGAATATATTTTACACCGAAAAAACCGATAAGTTTTGTCGTAATACGCTGGGCTGCTCCACTGTCAGCAACGAGCTTACCCAGCATAGCCCCAAAACCGAGTATCAAAACAAGGAAGCCAAGTGTGTCGCCCATACCCTGCTGGATTGAAGATGCAATGTCTTCTATTTGCATCCCTCCTGCGATCCCGACAACTAATGAAGAAATAGTAAAAGCAATAAATGCATTAACTTTAAATATTATGATCAAAAGTAAAAGTACCGCCAATCCAACAGCAACTACCAATAAGGGCATAACTGAATATTTTATAAAATTTAAAATATAAAATGGTAATGATCTCTTCTGAAATATCTAACCATATATAATTAACAAATCTACAATTATTTGACTTAAGATCGATTGTCACATCAGGGTTTTCTCTTAGAATGCGTCAAAAAAAAGCACTCTGATTAACAAAAAAAACAATATGAAACGAGCATGATTGTGAAATCACCCAAGAGGATGATTAAAACATGTGCGAGTTCCAGTACGCCATGAGGCGTGCACTATATATAAAACCCAGTAATATGAAAGGATTACACAGGCCAATTTGTCGTTCAACCTGAAGCAGCTATGAGGTGCGGGGAGGAAACGAACCGTTCTAAGTTCATAGCCAGCGGTTATGTAAGCCGTAACGTAAGTGAACCCAGTCAGGCTTCGTTACGCAATTTTGCAGTGGTCAGCCTCCTGGAACTGGTGAAACCTGAAACGTACCGTGAAGCAACGACAAAGAGCAGCGGTACGGCTGCACGGAGTAAGATGGGATGGCGTGCATAACAAGGGAAGTGCATGAACATGGGAAGCCCTAACGATGGCCGGAGGCCGATGGTCAGTCGAGGGTGGCGGAGATGCCTGTAGTACTGATGATAATCAAGACAACACAACTTGGAAGGAGGGAAGGGGCATTGCTGTTAAGAATGTTTTAGATAATAGATGTATGACAGAATTGAAGAATACAAGTAATCACGAAAGTGTACAAAGGGAGATAGAGAGACTAACGCAAAAGAAGCGAAAGGATCGAAGTTCTCTGGATAAGGTACGTCTACTACAACTAAAACTATATCAAAAAGCCAAGCAGGAAAGCGGCTACAAGTTCTACGTTTTGTATGATAAGATTTTCCAGCCATATATGATGGAGGAAGCATACAAAAGATGTAAGAAAAACGTGGGTAGTCCCGGTATTGACGGTCAAAGCTTCGATGATGTGGAAGAATACGGGGTAAAGAAGTTTCTGGAAGAAATTGCAGAAGAACTTCGGACACGGACGTATCGACCACAGGCAGTAAAAAGGAAGATGATAGAGAAGGAAAACGGAGGTTTTCGGCCGCTGGGAATACCGACCATAAAAGACAGGGTTGTACAACAGGCCTGTAAAATGGTCATAGAACCGATATTTGAAGCCGACTTTGATGATTTATCCTACGGGTTTCGACCCAGGCGTTCGGCCAAAGGGGCAATAACAGAAATCCGAGACAACCTTAGGGAAGGAAAGTATGAGGTATATGATGCCGATCTGAGCAAATACTTCGACACTATACCGCACGACAAACTGGAAATAGTTTTGAAAGAGCGGATAGCTGATCCACGGGTGCTCTATCTGATAAAACTGTGGGTCAAGGCACCTATAGTAGAGGAAGATGGTAAGTACACGGGAGGAAAGAGTAACAGGACGGGCACACCGCAAGGGGAGTTATATCTCCACTACTGGCAAATATCTACATGAATATACTGGACAGAATAGTCAACAAAGAAGAAGGGTATTTTGACAGGAACGGGGTGAAAATGATACGTTATGCAGACGATTTTATCCTGATATCAAAACATATCAAACAGGAAGTAATCATCAGGCTGCACTCATACTTGCAAAGAATGGAGCTGACTATTAACACGGAGAAGAGTAAGAAAGTCAATGTGAAAGAGTCATCTTTTGACTTTCTGGGATTTACGTTTAGAACCAACCGGAGTCTCTTTGACGAGAGGAAAAGTTACATCCGGATTGAGCCAAAAGCAAAATCACAGAAAAAGATAAGACAAAAGATAAACATGGTACTTAAGCACATCGGACATTACAGACCCGAGGAGGTAGTTGGTGAATTGAATCCTAAGATAAGGGGATGGGTGAATTATTACAGGATAGACAAAGTCAGCCATACACAGTTAGCTTTCAGGAAACTGGATGGTTATCTGCGTTTGCGACTGCGTCGATACTATAATCGTAAAAGTCAGAAAGGATCTAACTTGCGAGGCCAGCAAGCCTTTGACATATTGGTCAGAGATTACGGGCTAAAGAGCCCATATGTATCCACTGGATTACGACCTGCATATGCTTGCGACGAAATTAACAGGAAAGCCGTATGCGGGAAAACCGCACGTACGGTTTGACGAGGGGGCTACAGAGCAGAATGATCTGCTCTGTACTCTACTCTACTATGATACCTTTGAAAATAATTAATTTTAATCATATAAAAATTTGAATTTTGCAAATTAGAGAACCATTAAAAATGAATGTCGAAGGCAAAGAGTTCGTTAAAAAGCTTATCCTTGACAGGTAATAGTTAAATGATAAAAAGCTGCTAAAAAAAAGGCTGCCATTGGCAGCCTTTTAATATTTCAAAACCATTTTCAACGTCGATAACAATTAGGTCCTGTACCATCCATACGCCTCATCCCGTTTCCACTTCCGTTTCGCAATCCCATACCCCGGCCAAGTCCTTTACCGGTAGCCCGGCCTAATCCCTGTCCATTCCCGGGGCCTTTACCCTTTCCGGGTTGTGTGCCGTCATAAAAATCGCATACTCCGTCACCGTTATTATCGGTATAACCCGGACGAACATTTTGAGTTACCGGTTGATCTTTTTTCTCAGGTTCTTCGGCATTAACATTTGTTGCTCCGAGGATTATGAATCCTCCCAGAACAATCATAGAAATAATCAATTTTTTCATTTTTATTCTTTTAAATTCGTTACTGTCCTTATGACACAACTATTTGAAAAACCTTGCGCACAAATTTTAAAATGGTGATTATTTAAGAACTACTATTCAAAAAAAGAAAGAATAAATTTACTTAATCATACTTTATTTTGATCAAAGGTAACTTTAATTAAATAATAAGTATTTTTGTAATGTTTTTTTGTACTAATTAACAGAACGTTTTATAAATCGACCTGAAAAAATAAAAAAATGATTTTAGAAAAAACTTTCAAAACATTGACAGCCGTCATCTTTGCCATACTATATTTTAGTAATATGGCGTTTTCGCAAGAGCCCGTAAAACTTCTCATGCGTGCAGATGATATGGGGAAAACTTACGGAAGGACAAAAGGCATAATTAAAGCCCACAAAGAGGGCATCATAACATCTGCCAGCATAATGCCCACTTCTGCGTATTTTGAAGAGTCAGTAAAATTATGCAAAGAGAATCCCTCCCTGGCCGTTGGTATTCATATATCAATTGCAGACATAACCCAGCGTCCTGTGCTATCTCCTGAGGTGATTCCCAGCATAGTGGGGCCAAATGGATTCTTTTATGAAAATACATCTCAACTTGAGAAGGTCAACCCCAAAATTGAAGAAATTGAAAAAGAGATACGTGCACAGATAGGAAAAGCAAGGGCCAGCGGACTGCATTTTGTATATCTCGACTGGCACAGGTCGGTGTCACCGGAGGTACAAGATCTGATAGCCAAAATTTGTAAAGATGAAAAGCTGATTTACGGCCAGGCAAAGGATGGTTTTGTATACGGGTATAAATGGACTTCACTGGTATCAGAAAGCTGGCCAAAACAGGAATTACCTGACGGACAAACTGCTTACTATGCAGCTTCAGCATTTGATGAAGCAAAAAGACAAACATTTTTTAATTCATTGAACAACCTTAAACCGGGTAAGTATATAGTTGCGGTTCATCCGGGATCAGCAGAACCTGAAAGAAGCAGTATGACAGAACTGCTTTGTTCTCCTGTAACAAAAGAGATAATTAAAACAAACAAGATCCAACTGGTCAGTTATTATGACCTCTGGGAAGAAGAATATGGTAAAACAAAATAGTCGTTTGCTACCATTATAAAAATACTTTACAGATAATATGTATCCCATAGATTATGAGACATCAATGCCCTCAGTGATAGGCATTGGCAACGCACTTGTAGACATTATTAACGTTTTGGAAAATGACAAATTGCTGGATAGTTTCGGATTGATACGCGGCAGCATGACTCTTGTAGATGCAGACCTTTCCAGAAAAATATATGATGCAACTTATTTTAACAAAAGGGAAATAACTACCGGTGGCTCTGCCGCCAATACGATACATGCACTTGCCGAGCTGGGAGTTAATTGCGGTTATGTTGGTAAAATCGGCAATGATATGCTGGGTAAAATTTTCAGGGAAGAGTTTGAAAGAAAAAATATCAAACCTCATTTATTATCAAGTGAAAAAGATACCGGGAGAGTTATTGACCTTGTTAGTCCGGACTCTGAACGAACTATGGCCACCTACCTTGGAGCAGCTGCAGATCTTAAACCGGAGGAGTTAAGCAGGGCAATTTTCCGTGGATATTCATTTCTCTATATTGAAGGGTATCTTGTACAAAATCAGAGACTGATAGAAACAGCAATTGATCTTGCCAAACAGGAGAGGCTGAATATTGCAATTGATCTCTCCAGTTTTAATATTGTTGAATTAAACCTCTCATTTTTAAGAAGGCTGATTGCTGAAAAAGTCGATATTGTCTTTGCCAATGAAGAAGAAGCATTTGCCTTCACCGGAAAGCAACCTGATGAAGCAGTTGCTGAAATTGCCTCGATGTGCGAGACAGCAATCGTTAAAAAAGGGAAAGAGGGATCTCTGATCATGCAGTCGGGTGAGCTATACAAAGTGGATTCATTTTCAGCAAATGCAATTGATACAACCGGCGCCGGAGATAACTATGCAGCAGGCTTCATCTACGGACTTACAAAAGGTTTCAGCATTACACAAAGCGGAAGAATAGCATCATTAATTGCCGGGAAAGCAGTTGAAGTGATGGGAGCTAAAATACCCGGGACTATGTGGCCCGAAGTACTCAATAAAATTAATTCAATGGATTAAAAAAGGCCGTGTATCTGAGCATCTATTTTATCAATCACTACACTCAGGTCTTCCGGATTTTTTCGGTAGTCCAGATGGTCAATATTGATTATCAACAATTTACCTTTATCATAATTTGACACCCATTGTTCATACCGTTCATTAAGCTGATTCAGATAATCCAGTCTGATCGAATTTTCAAACTCCCTTCCCCTTTTTTGAATCTGGCTGACAAGGGTTGGTATGGAAGCTCTTAAATAGATAATCAGGTCGGGAGGTTTTACTAGACTGACCATTATATTGAATAACGATTTATAATTATTATAGTCACGTGTACTCATTAATCCCATACGATGCAGGTTAGGAGCAAAAATTTCAGCATCCTCATATAAAGTCCTGTCCTGAATCACTGTTTTCGCCAGTTTCTTTATGTCGATTATCTGCTGTAACCGTGTTTGTAAGAAATATATTTGAAGATTGAAAGACCACCTCTGCATATCATTATAAAAATCATTCAGATAAGGGTTAACCTCTATATTTTCGAAATGTGGCACCCACCTGTAATGCTTCGCAAGAGATTCTGTCAGGGTAGTTTTTCCTGATCCGATATTACCGGCAACAGCTATATGCATAATAAATTCTTTTAAAAGCTAAATATAATATTTATTCCCTTAACATATCAAGAAGTTCGTCAAGATATTTGCGGTCATTCGACAACCGTGGTATTTTATTTTGGCCGCCGACTTTTCCCCTCTTTTTCATCCATCTGTAAAAAGTGCCCTGAGGCACAGATATCAGATGGGGCCTTTCCAGGGTAATATCTTTGTGCCTCTTTGCTTCATAGTCAGAGTTCAACGATTTCAGCGATTCATCCAGGTATGTAATAAAATTCTGAAGATCATCCGGCTTTTTGAAAAATTCTATTATCCACTGATGAGCGCCTGTCTGGTTATCCTCCATAAAAACCGGCCCTGCAGTATATTCATTCACAATCGCCCCTGTTTTGTCACATGCCGATTTCAAAGCTCTCTCAGCATTATCAATTATAACCTCTTCACCAAAGGCATTAATAAAATGCTTAGTTCGCCCGGTAATAATAAACTTATATGGATTTTTACTTTTAAACTGTATTGTATCACCAATGATATAACGCCATAGACCGCCATTGGTAGAGATCACCATTGCGTAATTTTCATTCAGCTCAACCTCAGCAAGAGTAAGCACTTCGGGATTCTCCTTCCCAAAATCCTTCATGGAAATGAATTCATAAAAAACGCCGTAATCGAGCATTAACAACATAGTATTACTTTCAGGATCATCCTGGATCCCAAAAAATCCTTCCGATGCATTATAAGTCTCCATATAATGCATATTATCTGAGGGAATTAATTTCTTATACTGATTACGGTAAGGTTCAAAATTCACACCTCCATGTGCAAAGATCTCCAGGTTTGGCCATATTTCAAGGATATTTTTGCTGCCTGTTTGCTCAAGGATACGTTTCAACAACACCAAATACCAGGAGGGCACTCCGGCAAAAGAGGTAACATTCTGATCAAGTGAAGTATCAATTATCCTTTGAATTTTTTCTTCAAATTCTTCTATCAACACTATATCATTAGATGGTATTCTTATAAAATCGGTCCAGAAAGGTACATTCTCGATCAATATAGCCGAAAGATCTCCGTAATAGGAGTTATTATTTACATTGTTTATTCGATGGCTTCCTCCAAGGGTAAGAGTTTTTCCTTTTAAAACCTTCGTGTCGGGATAATTTTTTATATACATAACAAAAACATCCCGCGGCCCTTTCAGATGACAGTATTCCAATGCTTCTTTAGTTACAGGAATAAACTTACTTTTATCACTTGTTGTTCCTGATGATTTTGCAAACCACTTCACATGTCCTGGCCACAACAGATCAGATTCTCCGTCACGAAGCCTGTCGACAAAAGGCTTTATATCCTCATAGGATTGTATGGGCATAGCCTTTTGAAAATCATCAACAGATCTAATCTTATCAAAATCGTGAGATTCTCCCCAACGGGTATAACTTGCCCTGCTCAACAACGTGAACAATGTCTCTTTTTGAATCTCTTCAGGATGTTCACGGTATAGCTGGATCTGATATATTCTTTTAAAGTTTATCCAGTTGATAACAGAATTAAGAAGTGGCATTTTCGAAAAATTCAAAATTAATTGTCAAAGGTATGAATAATTTATTTTTATTAACAGATAAAAATATTTCATACTTTTACAACTATTAAATATGCCTTTATGAATTACATTGATATTATCATTGGACTTCTACTTCTTTTTGCAGCAATCAGCGGTTACTCCAAAGGTCTCATTTCAGAAATTATATCACTGGCTGCACTTATACTGGGAATATGGGGAGCAATTAGCTTTTCATATATCGCTGCAGATTTTATACGGGAAATTTTCGGCAGTGACTTTAAACATCTGAATATTGTGTCCTTTATAATCACTTTCATAGCAATCGTATTACTTATACATCTGGCCGGAGGCATGGTGAACAGGATATTGGAATGTGTAATTCCGGGGTTTTTAAATAAGCTTACCGGAGCGGCGTTTGGTGTATTGCGGACAGCCCTGATATTAAGCATTATATTAATAGCTTTTGATAAGATAGATAATGACGTTCACATCCTTTCACCACAAAAAAAGGCTGAATCACAATTTTACCCGTCTGTACGAAACCTGGCTCCGTCACTGTTCCCGTTTATAGAAAGCTGGGACAATAAAAAAAATCAAAACAGAGGTAAGGAGGTACTGACCCGATTTAAAAAGTCACTTAATATGTAAGCATTTTATATATTTGCCCAAATTTTCAAAACAGATATTGATGAACTTCATTGAAGAGTTGAAATGGAGAGGAATGCTTCAGGATATGATGCCCGGAACCGAAGAACAGCTGACCAAGGAGATGACTACAGGTTATCTGGGGATTGATCCGACTGCCGATTCACTCCATATCGGACATTTAGTTGGTGTAATGATGTTAAAACACCTTCAGATTGCGGGACACAGGCCTATTGCTTTAATTGGAGGAGCAACAGGTATGATAGGAGATCCTTCAGGAAAATCACAGGAGCGCAACCTGTTGGATGAACCTGCCTTACGTCATAATCAGGAGTGTATAAAAAAGCAACTTGAAAAATTTCTTGAGTTTGAAAGCAACATTCCAAATGCTGCTGTTATGGTCAACAACTATGACTGGATGAAAAATTTTTCATTTCTGCAGTTTATTCGTGATGTTGGTAAACATATCACTGTAAACTATATGATGGCAAAAGACAGTGTAAGGAAACGTCTTGGTGAAGAGTCCTCATCAGGTATGTCTTTTACTGAATTCACTTATCAGCTGGTTCAGGGGTACGACTTTTTGTACCTGTATAAACATTATGACTGCAAAATACAGATGGGTGGTTCAGACCAATGGGGCAACATAACCACAGGAACGGAATTAATAAGGCGTATTGAAGGAGGTGAAGCTTTTTCAATGACTTGTCCGCTTATCACCAAATCTGACGGCGCCAAATTCGGTAAAACCGAAGAGGGTAATGTATGGCTTGACCCTCAAAAAACTTCACCTTACAAATTCTATCAGTTCTGGTTGAATACATCTGATGAAGATGCAGAAAGATATATTAAAATTTTTACGCTTTTCAAAAAAGAGGAGATTGACAATCTCATAAAAGAACACAACAAAGCCCCCCACTTAAGATTACTGCAAAAAAAACTGGCAGAATCGATAACAACAATGGTTCATTCCCGTGAAGATCATGAGATGGCTGTAGAAGCCTCTCAAATATTATTTGGCAGGGGAACATCTGAGCAGTTAAAGAAACTGGACGAAAGTACATTTGTGTCAGTTTTTGAAGGAGTGCCTCAATATAATGTTCCAAAATCACTCTTTTCTGAGGGTACGTCAATTATGGATCTGCTTACAGACAGAACATCTGTTTTCCCGTCTAAAGGGGAGCTTAGGCGTACAATTCAGGGGAACGGATTAAATATTAATAAAGAAAAAGTTACAGATCCTGATCTTATAATAAGAGAAGATTATTTAATCGGCAATAAATACCTGTTGGTACAAAAAGGTAAAAAGAATTATTTTCTTATTATTGCAGGATAATCATTTTAAATTGTTTGAATTAAATACTAAACAGGCACCCGTTGCGTTCAGTTAATGCGACCATTTTGAAACCATATTTATGAATGACTTTTTTGACAACCAGCGAATCCTTCAACTAATTTGGGACAGGAAATATCATTTTATCATAACAGGAATTATAGCCATTATTCTTTCAGCAATATTTTCAGGCCCGGCTTTTATTAAGCCAAAATTTAAATCTTCCGCCCGTGTCTATCCTACAAACCTCTGGACATTGAGTGAGGAGTCTGAGTCTGAACAAATGCTGGAGGTAATGAATTCAAGAGATATC
This sequence comes from uncultured Prolixibacteraceae bacterium, assembly GCA_964495655.1. Taxonomy (GTDB): domain Bacteria; phylum Bacteroidota; class Bacteroidia; order Bacteroidales; family Prolixibacteraceae; genus JAAYJR01. Next base: position 14,938 of record CAZBWK010000038.1, read on the forward strand.
AAGATCAAAATGGCAAATTCTTTTGACCTGGATAAGGTTTACAAATTGAATAAAAAAGATCCCCACTATATGACTTACCTGATGGATAAATATAATAAGAATGTCAAAATGGGTAAAACCAATTTCGAAACAGTGAAAATTGATGTTTTGGACCATGATCCACAAAGGGCTTCCGATATGTGTGACTCGATCATACATTTTTACAACAAAAAAGTTCGGAATATGCATAAAGCCAAAGACCTTGAAATGGTCACAATAGCCCAAAAGGGGCTGACACAAAAATATGCTGAACTTGATACACTCTCTTACCGTCTTGATACAATACGACAAAAATACGGGATTCTTGATTTTAAAAGCCAGGTGGAAAAAGTTACAGAAGGTTATATGACAGCACTGGCAGAAGGAAGGGCAACAACTGCAGGTGCATCAAAAATTGAGGATCTCTATAATAAACTGGCAGACAAGGGTTCAGAAGCCTATTGGCTCGAATCACGATATGATTTTTTAATTGAGATCATTGATTCGCTGACCACACAATATGAATTTCATTTGTCTGAATATGAAAAAGATATAACCTATTGCCATATTGTGGAATACCCTGTTCCGGCCGATAAAAAATCATTTCCGGTCAGATGGGTTATTGTGATGCTGACAACTATTTCTGCCCTCTTCTTAGCTCTTTTGATTTTCCTAATTATTGATTATCGTAAAAAGTAAAATTTTTGATACAAAAAGATGTAATAAAAATCAGCCTGTTCTACATAATTTCCACAGGCTTTATCTTATTGAATATCTTTTTTGTAGTGAAAAAGGATCTTCTTATAATAAATACATTACCTTTTCTGTTAGGAATTGTACTGTTTGTAATCTTCTCTTTCGACAAATTAATTTATCTGATAGTTTTTTTTGCCCCTCTTTCTATTCCGTTGCGAGGATTAAGGCCTGATCTGAGCTTTGATATGTTCCTTCCTACCGAACCACTGCTGTTTCTGGTGCTAATCGTATTTATGCTAAAAATAATTCATGAAAGAAATTTCGAAAAAAGTATAATTACACATCCGGTATCCCTTGCAGTTTTTTTAAACCTTTTTTGGATACTGATAACCTGCTTCACCAGTACTATGCCGGTAATTTCAATTAAATTTTTTTTAGTGAGGGTTTGGTTTGTCTCAATTTTATATTTTCTGACAGTGAAATTATTGTCACAAAAAATTAAAGCAGAAAATTATATCTGGCTATATATAATTCCATTCATCATAGTAATATTCTATTCAATTTACCGGCATTCAGGCTATGGGTTGTGGGACAAGCAGGCTGCCCATTTTGTTGTATCCCCTTTTTATAATGACCATACATCATATGGCGCCGCCCTGGCGATATACCTCCCTTTTGTTGTATTGTTCTCATTTAGCAGGATATATTCAAAACGTTTGAGACTTGCTTCCAGGGCCGTTTTACTAATCTTTATTGCAGCAATCATTCTGTCATACAGCCGGGCTGCCTGGGTTAGTATTGCAGGTGCAATTTTCATCTGGACTGTCATTAAATTAAAATTACCACTGAAGTCAATGATCATTAGTATTATTATTCTGTTCGGATCAATCACTCTGTTCCAGGATCAGATTCTGATGCATTTGCAAAAAAACTCCGTTGAATCTTCATCCAATCTGGTTGAACATGTTTATTCAATTTCCAATATTACATCTGATGCTTCCAATCTTGAACGGATAAACCGCTGGAATTGCGCTATTCGCATGTTCCGCGAAAAACCATTCCTGGGCTTCGGTCCCGGCACTTACATGTTCAATTATGCTCCTTATCAGTTAAATACAAACCGCACTATCATAAGCACAAATGCAGGAGACCTAGGAAACGCCCACAGCGAATATCTGAGTGCACTTTCTGAATCGGGAATTCCCGGACTGATTACTTTTTTGCTTATAATAATTACAGTTCTTTACACTGCAATTTATACATATAAACGTCTGAATGACAAAAGACTAAAATCACTGATACTTGCTGCGACAACAGGACTGGCCACTTATTACATACATGGATTCCTTAATAATTTCCTGGATACTGATAAATTATCAGTTCCATTCTGGGGATTTACGGCAATGATCGTTGCCTTAGATCTCTACTCAAGGGATAAATTACAAAATACTGAAAAATTATCAGGCAGAGGTATATAAATATCTGAATAACAAACATATTGACTACTGTCTGCAACGATGACAAACATCTTTGTAATGAAGCGGGAGACAGGAAAAACCCGGAGGTAAATGAATGGCTGTTATTACTGTTTTACTCTCTCGCTGTATGAACGGTCGCGCGTATCTACTTTAATAACCTCTCCCTGGTTAATAAACATTGGCACCATAATTTCGGCGCCTGTCTCCAAAGTGGCAGGCTTCAATGCAGTGGAACTGGCTGTATTACCCTTTTCTCCTTCAATTGTGAAGACAATCTGCAGTTCAACAAAAGGAGGCATCTCGACAGTCAGAGGAGTTTCTGTTTCTGCATGAAAATTGATTTCTACTATCTGTCCCTCTTTTAAAAGGTCAGAATTATCAATCATCGATTCAGGAACGGGAATCTGTTCAAAAGTCTCGGTATTCATTAGATGAAATCCCATGTCATCCTTATAAATAAACTGGTATTGACGTCTCTCAACACGAACTTCTTCAACCTTGGTCCCCGATGAAAAGGTATTTTCAACAATCCTTCCGGTCTTAACATTTTTCAGTTTTGTCCTTACAAATGCAGGTCCCTTACCCGGTTTTACATGTAAAAACTGTACTATTGAATAGATCTCATCTTTAAAGATGATACACATGCCGTTCCTAAAATCTGCTGTTGTAGCCATATAAGTTTCATTATTTATTTATGAAACTACAAAAATAAATAAATAGCTTAAAAATTTTACTGTTATGAACATTTTTGAAAAGGGCTGCACTATTTTAGTGACTGCCCGACACCATCAATTGTATATTTTTCCATCACAGCCCTTAAAGCGCCCACTCTCATATCAAATTCAAGTAATACCGGAAGTTCATTCTTCTTTGATATAAAAAATTTAAGCCCGTCAGAACGTTTCATTAGTTTGCCTTTATCAACTTTGGGAGCAAGAACGTAACAATCCGTTTTGCCCAGGCTGGTTTCAATCTTTTCCGAACCAAGAAATGAAATTGTGACATCAGAGATCTTATCAGCATGGAATGTGGAATAGGTCAATTGTAATCCTTTTGCCAGATCATCTATCATATGCTGGTTTATAAAATAAAAGAAGACAGATATTAAATCCACCAGGTTTTCGGGAACATGCCGCCAGCCTGACCGCTGACTGTAGATCGAATCAATATCATGGTAATAAAAAGTTTCATTATACCATCTGTATCTTCCCTCCTTTATATTTCTGACAGATTTAATAGGCAGATGTGTATTTGCATCTACGAAGGTCTCATAAATATCATTTACCCCGAAAAGTTTATCGGTAACACCTGTCGTGCGGCCAACCAGGTAATACCGTATTGCTTTCCTTGTACCTAACAGTGTGTCTGAAATTAACAATTCGGCCTCACCTCCTTTTATGACACCAAATTTAAGGCTGAAATACACCTTTTTTTCTTTTGCATTTACCGTTGTGGTTAAGACTGCAAACATCACAAAAAGTAAAATTATTTTTCTCATTTTAACACCTTATTACCGGGAATGGTTGCTATAAAATCTTTCAAATAGAAAGGTTCAAAATAAGCAACATCCTCAAATTCATTCAATGTAAACCTCTTTTCAGCAAGCTTTAGCATATATCGTGCCGAAGTTTTCAAAGGGCCTCTGAACAAGGCATTGGGATGAGTAATTAATGACTGGCATTTAGCTGAACCATTCCCAAAAAAAAGTATTTCATGACTGTCGAGATAATCCTTGAACGAATTGTTATTTATGATCTTTGCAGACACAGGTTCCAGTTTTTCACCTTTATGATTATACAATGAAGTGTAAACCTCCATCCGGCGGGCATCGATCATCGGACAAAAAAGTAAATTGCTATCAGTTCTGACATCAGAAATATACTCATCGACATTGTCAATGGCATGCTCTGCCAATGAATCAAGAGTACCCACAGCAATTAATGGTTTGTCAAGGGCATAACATAATCCTTTTGACAGTGAAACCACGATGCGTAAACCGGTATAAGAACCGGGACCCTTGCTTACTGCTACGGCATCGATGCTCTTCATGTCAAGTCCGGCACTTTTAAAAATATCACTGACAAAAACTGAAAGTAATTTTGAATGATTAAGTCCTTCGCTGCTCTCCTTTTCTGTTAAAAGCTCTCCTTCCCGGGCAATTGCCACAGAACAAACATCCGATGAGGTTTCAATATTTAAGATAGTTGGCATAAGCTGAAAAATAATTCTTACAAACCAGTAGTTTCAACATAATTATTTGACTTGAAAATTATAATTTTATAATCTTGTAAAATATATGTAAATCATTAAAATATCAGTTTGCGAATATAATAAATAAAAAAAGAGGCATTGAAAATTCAGGGTCAACATTATCATACTATCTGGGTTAAAGAAGATGATCGTACAACAGTGCAAATAATTGATCAGAGAAAACTTCCGTTTATTTTTGAAGTAATTGATCTAAAAACACCCGAAGATGCCTATCTGGCTATCAAGAATATGGCAGTTCGCGGCGCCCCCTTAACCGGTATCACAGCAGCCTGGGGAATGTACCTGGCATTATCAGGATTCAAAGGAACAAATCTGCCGGACTACATGAGAGAAAAAGCATCATACCTGAAATCTGCGCGGCCGACAGCTGTAAACCCGGCATTTACAACAGATACCATTTTGAATTTTATTACCGGTGAGATGTCGGCAGATGTGACAGAAAAAACATTCAATAAAGTAAAAAAGCTTGAAGAAGATGAAATAGAGTATGGCAATAAAATAGGAGACTACGGATTAAGACTTATTGAAAGCATCTACCGGGAAAAGAGACACAGGGTGAACATCCTTACCCATTGCAATGCCGGCTGGCTGGCCTGCATAGATTGGGGAACAGCAACCGCTCCGGTATACAAAGCTCACCTCCAGGGGATCCCGGTGCATATATGGGTTGATGAAACGCGTCCCCGGAACCAGGGTGCCCGGCTTACAGCTTTTGAGCTGGGTGAGGAGGGTGTGCCACATACAGTTATTGCTGATAATACAGGCGGCCATTTAATGCAACACGGACTTGTAGATCTTGTACTTGTTGGCAGCGACAGGACAACAGTGACCGGAGAAACAGCTAATAAAATTGGGACATACCTGAAAGCCCTGGCTGCAAAAGACAATAATATTCCTTTCTATGTAGCATTGCCCTCTTCATCGATCGACTGGAACCTGGAAGATGGGTTAACTGAGATTCCGATTGAGGAGAGGGGTTCTGAAGAGGTTGCTGAGATAGAGGGTTGGAACGGCAATGATATTCAAAAGGTAAAGCTTGTCACCGATAATTGTAAAACCGTTAATTACGGTTTTGATGTAACCCCGTCACGGCTGATTACCGGATTAATCACTGAACGGGGCATTTGTGAAGCTAATAAAAACAGTATATTAAACCTATTTCCCGAAAAAAAGAAGTTATGACTAAAATTGCGATAATTGGAGGGTCAGGGTTTGAAGACCCTGCAATGCTCCAACACTCTTTTGAGGTGGAGTTGCATACTCCTTATGGCCATCCTTCATCAACATTTAAGGCCGGAAAAATTGGTGAGACTGATGTTGTGATATTGTCAAGGCACGGACGAAATCATTCAATACCCCCGTCAAGAGTCAATAACCGTGCAAATATCTGGGCGATAAGAGAAATGGGTTGTACTCACATTGTATCTACCACCGCCTGCGGAAGTCTTAGGGAAGATATTAAAAGAGGCGATATTTTATTACCTGACCAGTTTATTGATTTTACAAGACACCGTGATGTTACTTTCCATGATAAATTTGAAAAAGGTAAGTTAAACCACACTGCCATGGCAGATCCCTTTGACAAAACCCTGAGGGAACTTCTAATCCTAAACGCTCAGAAACTGGGCTTTGATTTTCATCCCACAGGTATTTTAATAACAATAGAAGGACCCCGGTTTTCAACCCGTGCAGAGTCGAATATGTTCCGGCTATGGGGAGCTGATGTGATCAATATGTCTGTTGCACCGGAATGTATCCTGGCAAATGAACTTAAAATACCATACGCAACTATAGCTTTAAGTACTGACTATGATTGCTGGAAGACAGATGAACAACCGGTTACCTGGGAAGAGGTACTGGAAGTGTTTAATCAGAATGTTGAGAAAGTTAAAATCTTATTATATAATACAATCACTACATTAAAAATAGTCTAATATCAAAAAATCATATAGTTAATTTCAGAATAGAATTGCCTTTCCATTATTGTCAAAGGGAATTTTTATATTTGTAAGTTCATGAAATCAGGCTTAATAAGACATTAATATTTTAAACGGATCAAAATGCTGGATAAGATAAAAACTTTAAAAGAGGAAATTGAACAAATAACTGCCGTAACCCCTGAAGATGCAGAAATGCTCCGGATTAAATATATTGGGAAAAAGGGAATTATTAATCAGCTCTTTGCCGATTTTAAAAATGTTCCTGCTGATAAGAAAAAAGAGGTCGGACAGGCAATGAATGAACTGAAAAATCTGGCTGCTGAAAAAATAAACGGTCTGCGGGAATCACTTAAGACAAAAAGTTTCAATAGTACAGGAGCAGACCTGACAATGCCGGGAGAACCAATAGCTTTGGGCACCCGTCATCCTCTTGCTATAGTGAAGAACAAGATCATCAGCATTTTCGGACGGTTAGGTTTTATTGTTGCAGAAGGGCCTGAAATTGAAGATGACTGGCATGTCTTTTCAGCGCTTAACTTCCCCGTTGAACATCCTGCAAGGGATATGCAGGACACATTTTTTATAGAGAAAGATCCTGACATCCTGCTGCGTACCCATACCTCAAGCGTTCAGATAAGGGTAATGGAAAATACTCCTCCGCCAATCCGTGCTATTTTCCCTGGAAGAGTATTCAGGAACGAAGCAGTTTCTGCACGGTCACACTGTATTTTTCACCAGGTTGAAGGCTTGTATGTCGACGAAAATGTATCGTTTGCTGACCTGAAACAGACTCTCCTCTATTTTGCCAAAGAGCTGTTTGGAACAGACTCTCAAATAAGGCTGAGGCCTTCATATTTCCCGTTTACCGAGCCAAGTGCAGAGATGGACGTAAGCTGCTCAATATGCGGAGGTAAGGGTTGTAACGTTTGCAAATATACAGGCTGGCTGGAAATACTCGGGTGCGGAATGGTAGATCCTAATGTATTCAGCGCATGCAATATCGACAGTCAGAAATATACAGGTTTTGCATTTGGCATGGGTATAGAACGTATTGCTATGCTGCTTTACGGAATCAAAGATATCAGGCTTTTCTTTGAAAATGATATACGATTCCTGAAACAGTTCGAATCAGCAATATAAGATCTTAAACCTTCCAAATTTTTTATCAACCTCCGGCTGATCAATCACTATTTCTGTTAATACTGATTTAACAAAGAACCAGATAATTTGACAATGAGCAAATATGTTCCTAATTTTGCAAAAGACTTTTTAGTCTTTTTTTTATAATTAAAATCAAAGCGATGAAAACAGAAACACATCATCACCAGATTGTTATAAAAACAACAACTGATGGTGATCATCAAAAGCTGCCGGTAAATATTCTTATTTACCTTGCAGCCGGAGCATTAACCGGCGTAGCATTAATTTTCGGACTTTTTGCCGGATTTGAATTTCTTTTCAGCCTTTAAAAGTTGAACAAAATTTAGAAAACAATTATTACAGAGCCTGCCTCCGGCAGGCTTTTTTTATTTCAGCGCCTCTTCGATCTGCATCAATTCGTCAGGTGTGAAGTGGCAATTTTCAAGCATCTCCACATTATCCTCAAGCTGTTTTACAGAGCTGGCACCAATCAACACTGAAGTGATCCTGTTATCTTTAATAATCCAGGCTAATGCCATTTGTGCCAGTGACTGCCCTCTTTTTATTGCAATTCTGTTCAATTTTGCTATCTTCCCGTGGACAGCTTCGACATCAGCTTTTTTGAGAAACACTTCACGGGTTGCCCTTGAGCCCTCGGGTATTCCTTTAAGATACCGGTTCGTAAGTAACCCCTGGGCCAGCGGAGAGAAAGGTATACAACCTATGCCCTCCTCTTCCAGCACATCAAGGAGTCCGTCTTCAACCCATCTGTCAAACATCGAATATCTCGGCTGATGGATCAGGCATGGTGTGCCCAGTTCCCTTAAAATTTTAACTGCCTCCCTGGTCAAATCAGGAGGGTAATTTGAAATTCCTGCATACAAAGCTTTTCCCGAGCGAACAGCATAGTCGAGGGCCATCATAGTTTCCTCCAGAGGTGTATCGGGATCAGGCCTGTGCGAATAAAAAATATCAACATACCCGATCCCAATGCGTTTAAGGCTCTGATCAAGGCTTGCCAGCATATATTTCCTGCTTCCCCACTCCCCGTAAGGGCCCGGCCACATAAGATACCCCGCTTTAGTGGAGATAATAAGCTCGTCGCGATACTGACCAAGATCCTGCTTTAAAATCTTACCAAAATTCTCCTCTGCCGATCCCGGGGGAGGCCCGTAATTATTTGCCAGGTCGAAATGGGTTATTCCGAGATCAAATGCGCGGCTGACAATTGCGCGGCTGTTTTCAAAATTATCCACTCCACCGAAATTGTGCCACAAGCCAAGAGATACAGCAGGCAGCTTTAATCCTGATTTCCCGCACCTGTTATATTTCATTGAATCATAACGTGCTTCATTTGCCTGATATGTCATAACAGAATGTATTTAATAAGTTATATATATAATATTTCTGAAAAATATCTCTTTTTCAGGAATTCTCAAAAATAATAAGAAAAAATGTAGTGACTGGAATTTTGTCAATTTCATTGAAATAGTTAGTTTTGCACACCGTTCTCCACAAAGGTTAAGCCCGGGTGGCGGAATTGGTAGACGCGCTGGATTCAAAATCCAGTGATAGCAATATCGTGCGGGTTCGATTCCCGCCCCGGGTACTGATTATAACTGATAATCAATTAGTTATGTTTTTTTGAGTGAATATTTAGTGAGAATATTGGAAAATTGGCAATAATTCTCATAAAAAAAACCAGCTGCTCTCAGCTGGGTTGCATAAATGAATAAAACATTCCCTATCCAATAAAATCTTTCCAGGTCTTTTTTTGTTTTATAACGGGTGTCTTTTCTTTGAATCTGAGCAATCAGTGTTTGTAAAAAAGAATATCGTTTGGAATAAACGGGCCCGGATTTGCCTTTTGATCAATTTCAACAAAATCCGCCAAGTTATTTAGATCCAACGGGCCGTTTTTACTACGGATTATATCCAGTGCATCCAGATAGTTAAGTGCTTCGCACAATTGTTTGATCATACTTAAAATCAGATTTTGATCTTCATTTTGAGTAACCCTTGAAAGAGTTTAATCAACCTCATTATAAAATTGCGGAGTGAGCTGCCAGCCATTTTCATCGTCGACGTATAATTTTCGCAGGGGATAAACAAAACCTGTTTCTTGAACTTTTAACCAGGCTATGTCACCTGAAAAAGAAATTTACTTTTTAAAAAAATATTCGATTATCTCTTTTTCCAAAGATGAATATTGCTTTTTTGAATTCAACTTTAAATTCATTGATACAAAATATCTGCATTACAAAAGAGAAATTTGGCGGGTAGTTTCTTTAAATTGTGGCATCTCCGGAAGATAAAAAAATACGGATTCCAAATCGGTGAATGATTCTTTAATATCGTCAATAGCTGCTTTGTGTGCCTTAATTTCTTCTTTGGCTATTCCTTTTGTTTTCAGAGCTGCAAAGTATGTGTAATTCCGGATCAATGTTGAATGAAGGTCTTTTGATTGTGCAATTAAGTCATTTAGCAACATTAAGCATTCGTTGTCATCAATAGTAAACCAGGTAATTTCTTCCAGCTTATCAGCCAAATTTAAAATTTTGCCGGTTTAAACTTCCAGCATACCTTTAAAATCCAAAATGGCATCAAGAAAATAATTTATTTTTATATTGTCATGTTATAAAGGTACGAAAAAATTATAATTCCCCGAATGCTGCAGTTAGCTGCTCTTTTGTCTTTTCAGCCGAAATATAAAGGTATCATTTCAATTGTGATATTTCCTTCGCTGGCTCCACTTCATAAAAGCTTTGAATTTTGATGCAATAGCCGAAAGATAATTGTAACCATGATCCATATCTTCAAGCATATATTCTTTTATTCGATCCCAAAAGACCAGATTTACACTATCCCAGTTAATTTTATAACCAGTGTCTGTTTCAAAATTCTTTATTTTGTTATATATCGTTTTACGGTTTCTATTGGTGTTATATGATTTATCCTGGTGCCCTGATATTAACATAGAAAAACTTATAAAATATGCACATTCAAAAAATGCAGGTGCTATTTTATGGGGTCTCCGGAAACCGCAGGACAAGAATTTGGAGGCTGCTGCAGATAAGTATCAGAATGGTTGCAGGTCCCATGGATTGTACTCACGTAGCAATGGATAATGCCCAACCGGCAAATTTTTTTGTGCTTTGAACGTCTTATGAGCCAGAGTAACCGTTGCCACCATATTGCTATTTACATTGTATACGAAAGTCCATTACAGATATTGTCTGACACCCCTTGAAATTATTATTAAGAGGAAGAGTATACAGTATTTATATTTGAAAAATCCTAAACCATTTGTCGGTGCACGTAATCCGGAAACAGATGAATACCATATTTTATATCCGGGATGGTAAAATTGCATTCACAAAAGGATTTTAGTTTAATATATTTTATAAAAACAAAAAGAACAAAAGACTGTTTAAATTAAAATATTAATTTTAACAGTCTTTTTCCTGGTAGCCATGCATGCTGAAATAACATTCAGCTCCGCTGAAACAGCTTACCCGATTACAGGGTAATCTTTATTATAGGATTAGTTGTAATTCTGAACAGGAGAAAAGGCATAATATAAATTACCGTTGAACCGGACTCAATTATTAATTAAATATACCATTGATATGAAAGGAATTAATAAAGAAACACGACGAAGTTTCATAAAAAAATCAACAGGGGCAACAGCTGCTTTTGTGATTCCGGGCTTGTTCCCGCTCACTAATTCAGCAAGAACAGCTGAACAAAGCAATCCGAACCCTGTCTCTTCTGAACAACAGTACATGTTAACCGGTTTTGCAGAGACAGATATCACCCCTGATCTGGGTATGGAGCAACCCGGGGGATATGGTAAAAACTTCCACAAGACCATTCACGATCCATGCAAAGTAAGAGCAGTAGTCTTTGACGATGGTAAAAACAGTGTTGCATTGGTTGGCATTGATGCTCTCATTGTGCCCAGGCACCTTGTACTGTCGGCACGAAAAAAGGTTGAACAGAAGTGTAATATCAGCGGTGATGCGGTTTTAATTGCAGCTTCCCACTCACACTCTTCAGGCCCTACAGGGATGGTACAGCCCGGAGAGTATGACCATGCAGATGAATTCGTCAGAACACTTGCTTACGAAAAATCTTCCTGTGCCGACCCAAAATATCTTGAAACAGTCGAAAACGGTATCGCAGATGCTGTATGCAGGGCTTATAACTCACGCAGTGAATCATTGGTTGGCGTTGGCAAGGGAATAGAAGACAATGTTGCTTTCAACCGCAGGTTCAGAATGAAAAACGGTATGTCTATAACACACCCCGGCCAGGGAAATCCGGATATCATCGAACCAGCAGGACCAGTAGATCCTGAAGTGGGAGTGATCGGCGTGTGGGATAAAGATGGTAAGTGCACAGGATGTGTTGTTAATTATGCATGCCATGCAACAACTAACCCGGGAGGAATATCTGCCAACTGGATTTACTATATGGAGCAGACCATTCAGGGAGCAATGGGCCCTGACTGTGTGGTGGTTTTTACTGCCGGAGCCAACGGTGATGTAACACAGGTAAATAACCTGAGCCCATACCTTAATCCAAGAGGTGAAGACTGGACACGTTTTGTCGGAGCCCAGGTCGGAGCAGAAGCAGTCAGAGTCCTGCTGAATATGCCCCGCGGAATATTGACACCTCTAAATGCCCAAACAAAGATAATGAATATCGACAGGCGTAAGCCGGATCCGGAGCGGGTGAAAAAGTGCTATGATATGGTTAAAAAATCACCTCAGGAAGTTGGTTCTACAGAATGGACCTTTGCCAAAGAGATTGTCATGCTCGATGCAAGCCTGAAAAAAGATACAAAAACGGAAGTAGAAGTACAGGCGGTGCAGGTAGGACCTGCTGTATTTGTAACTAACCCGGCAGAATTCTTTTGCCAACTGGGACTTAATATCAAAAAGCAGAGCCGTTTTAACTATACTTTTCCCGTTGAACTGGCAAACGGCTGCGTAGGATATGTACCTACCAAAGAGGCCTTCGGACCAAATGGAGGAGGATATGAAACCCGCCTGACTTCCTACAGTAACCTTGAAATTGATGCAGGTAATAAAATTGTTGATGCAGGTGTAGAACTGACAAGAAGAATGAGTCCGGGCTCTGAACCGCAATTTCAGCCGGCCCCGCCGTTCAGTGGCAAGCCATGGGAATATGGAAATGTAAAACCAGAGCTTAAATGACAAAATATTTTAAGATAAAATTTAAATTTAAAGTTATGAAACTTATAAAAATGCTATCCCGATTTTTTCGTTATCTGATGATGTTCATAATATTGATAAGCGTACAGATAACAAGTGCTAAAACTTCTCCCGGAGAAAATCTCCCTGAAGACCAGGGCAAGGTGTTCCGGGCAGGAGCTGCAATGAGTAATATAACCCCTCCCCTGGGAGTAGGTATTGTTGGCGGATGGGGAACTCCGTCAGCTACACACATTCATGATGAACTGCATGCACGTTGCCTGGTGCTGGATGACAGCGAAACAAAACTTGTATTTATAATTGTTGATAATCTCGGATTAAGCCGGGAGGTTATCGACCAGGCCAAAGGGCTGATCACTAATGAAACAGAAATCCCGGCCTCTAATGTGCTGATCTCCGCTATTCACACACACTCAGGGCCCAGGGCTGAAGGTGATTATCAAAAATTCCTTGTCAGGCGCATGGCCGATGTTGTAAGGATCGCCCTGAACAATCTTGAACCTGCTAATATTGGCTGGGGTGTGGGAAGCGTGCCCGACCATGTTTTCGTCCGCAGATGGGTTATGAAACCCGGCACTGACCTTCCTGATCCTTTTGGCGGACAGGATAGGGTTAAAATGAATCCCGGACATAACAATCCCGGTTTGTTAAAACCTGCTGCAGAACCCGATACCGATGTGTCATTTATTTCGGTCAAATCAAAAGATGGAAGACCTATTGCCCTTTTGGGAAATTATTCACTCCACTATGTCGGAGGAGTTCCTTCAGGGCATATTTCAGCTGATTATTTTGCTGTATTTGCAGACAGGATACAGGAATTACTCAAAGCAGACAGACAGGATCCCCCATTTGTTGGAATGATGTCTAACGGCACATCAGGAGATGTCAACAATATCAATTATGCCGGCGAACCCGAAAGAAATCCTCCCTATGCAAAGATGAGGCGCGTCGCCGAGGATGTGGCACGTGAGGTATTCCGTGTCCACAATCAAATAGAATTCCATGACTGGGTGCCATTGAAGGCCGCATGCGAGGAACTGACACTTAATGTGCGTAAACCTGATCAGAAGATGATCGCAAATGCACAGGATGTACTGAAAAGGCCTGATGATGTAAAAACAAATCGTCCGCATGAAAAAGTGTATGCAGAAAGAATAACAAGATTACTGGAATGGCCTGACCAGATCGACATTGTGTTGCAAACATTTGGAATCGGCGACCTCGGTATAGCCACAACACCTTTTGAAACTTTCTCGGATACAGGATTGGAGATAAAGGCAAAAAGCCCGTTTAAAACTACTTTCACAATTGAACTTGCTAATGGTTATTACGGATATCTGCCCACTCCGGAACAACATGAACTTGGAGGATATGAAACATGGATGGGAACGAGCCGCGTTGAAAAAGATGCATCTGTTAAAGTAGTTGCAAAGCTTCTGAGTATGTTCTCTTCAATAAAATAATTGCATAAAAACCGGGTTGCATATTCAAAATTTCAACCCGGTTTTTTAGAAGTAACAATCATTTTTATAATTAAACTAACTGAAATATGTCAGACATAACAAGACGAAATTTTGTAAATATGGCAGCCGGAATACCCGGACTGGTAACCGCCAACTCTCTCTTTAGTAACGATCCTCTTAATAAAAGCAATCCGGCACAATTCAATCCCTCAGATACATATATGCAAAGTTTTCGTGTCGCCGCTATTTCGACCCGCAGTCAGGAAGGTAAGCCTGAAGAAAACATGGAACACCTGGCCTCCTGGGTTGCAAAAGCGAGTGAAAAAGATCCTGCACTGATATGCTTTCCTGAATTATGTGTTACCGGTTATGTACTCGGGAGGAAAATATGGGAAGCTGCCGAAGCAATACCCGGTCCTTCTACAGTGAAACTCGAAGCTTTAGCCAAACAGTACAAGACGATAATTGCTGCAGGTATTGCTGAAATGGACAAAGGAATAGTGTATAATACTTATGTACTGGTTGGACCAGACGGCTATATAGGTAAATCGCGTAAAATGCACATCCCCCCTGCAGAGGTGGGGTCATGGCGCGGAGGAGGAGTCCCGCCTGTAATAGATATAGGAATTGCAAAAGTAGGGGTTAATATATGCTTTGATAACTGGCTGCCGGAATCTGCCAGGCTGGTAGCCCTCCAGGGTGCAGAAATAATACTGGCTCCTTATGTTTGGGGGGGAGGCAGGCTGGGAAATCCACCTGACTATGCAGAACGAAACAGAAAACAGAAAGATTATTCATCCAGAACACTGCCGGGAAGGGCAATTGATAACGGGGCTTTCCTGATATTTGTCAATGATTGCGGGATGGCCACATCGGGGGAATACCGCGAAGCAACTATTCTGATATATAGTCCCGAAGGAAAACTTATCGCTGAATCGCCCGACGATGCCGACGGAGAGGTAATGGTTGTGGCAGACCTCGACCGGAAAATACTGGTTGACCGCCGTTCCCAGGGAGTTTTTCATACCCGCTTCCGCCGTCCGGAGCTATATAAATTACTATCAGAAGGCGATATAGGGCCGCAGGATCCACGGTAAATAAAGGCATGATGTTGATCCTGTCCCTAAAAATTAAGGGGCCTTCCTGAATTGTGCAAAACATATCAGGAAGGCCTTTTTATAATCTTATCTCCGACACACGTTTTGAAAAAGTTTCGCCACTTGAATAATTTATCTGAATTCGAATTTTCCGTGCAGGCCTTCTGCAGAATCCGGTCCTATCCAGACATCAAATTCGCCCTGCTCGGTGACATATTCTTTCCCGTTAAAAAATTCCAGGTCAGCAGTGTTAATATAAAATTCAACTCTCTTACTTTCGCCGGGATTCAGGTAAATTTTTCTGAATCCTTTAAGCTCTTTTATTGGCCTTGTAACAGTCCCTACACGGTCGCGGATATAGAGTTGTACAATTTCCCCGTTACCAATATTACCAATATTTTGTACATCAGCAGAAACTGTAATGGAATTGTTCAAAGTCAGAACAGTATCAGAAAGAGTTAAACCGGAATATTGAAACTTAGTATAGGACAGTCCGTATCCAAATGGAAACAATGGATCAATGCCGTAATCAATATGCATTGATTTAAAGCCCATGGATAATTGTTTACTGTTTCTGGGAATATCATCGATATTAATATAATCTTTTTTTGTTGCCGGCCTCCCTGTATTTTTTCTGTAATAATAAAACGGAATCTGCCCGGCTCCTTTTACAAAAGTAACCGGCAACTTTCCTGTCGGACTGAAATCCCCGAAAACCAGGTCAGCAATAGCAGGTCCGGCCATAGTACCGGGATGCCATGCGTACAGAACGGCATCTGCAAGCTCCACTTCTTTCCGGATAGCCAGGGGTCTCCCCGCCATTACAATTATAATCAATGGTTTCCCTGTATTTTTCAGTTCTGTGATCAGTTCTGTCTGGATTCCGGGTAAATCAATCATTCCGCGTGAATTGGCCTCACCGGAAAGAATCGACTCTTCACCTGCAAAAAACAGTACAGCTTCAGATTTTTTTGCTGCAGCTATTGCATCGGCAAATCCATTTTTTGATTTATCTCGACTGTATTCCAGTCCGGCAGCAAAATTCATTCTTTCACCCAATAGATTTGATATGGTGGTTTTTGGTGTCTCTGAATCTTCTTCATTCCCGTCAAAGATCCATGTTCCCAACTGGTCGTGGGGGGCATCGGCCAGGGGACCTATGACCGCAAGCGATCTGATATTTTTAGAAAGCGGAAGTATTTGGTTACTGTTTTTCAGTAAGACCATACTGTTTCTGGCAAGTTCGCGGGCAAGAGCCAGGTGTGATTCTGCCAGAATTGTATCCCGGCTCAGAGAATTATTTTCAAAGGATTTGTTGAATAATCCCAATTTAAACTTGACATTTAAAATATTGGCTACTCTTTCATCTATTAATGATTCATCTATTTCCCCTTCTTCGATCAAAATTTTCAGATACTCTTTATAGGCAGTCGATGCCATTTCCATATCAACACCAGCTTTTACTGCTATTTCAGCCGCATGCTTTTTATCAGCGGCATAGCCATGCGGAATAAGCTCTTCTATGGAAGCCCAGTCACTCACTACCATCCCTTTAAAATTCCACTCATTACGCAAAACAGTATTGAGAATAAAATCATTACCTGTTGCCGGAACCCCGTTTAAATCGTTAAATCCCGTCATAAAAGTTAAGACTCCGGCATCCATTGCTGCTTTAAATGGTTTTAAATGAACATCCCTTAATAATATTTCGGGAATGTATGTTGTATTGTAATCCCTTCCGGCTTCGGTCATGCCGTAACCTGCAAAATGTTTGGCACATGCAGCTAAAGAACCAGGTTCCTTTAAATCCCCCTGGATTCCTTTGACCATAGCTTTTGCATATTGTGATGTTAAAAACGGATCTTCTCCCATAGTTTCAGCAATCCTTCCCCAGCGTGGATCCCAGGTTATATCAATCATGGGTGCAAAGGTCCAGTTTATCCCCATTGATGCTGCTTCAATTGCTGAAATGCGCATAGCCTTTTTTACCATTGCCGTATCCCAGGAAGATGCCATTCCCAACGGAATCGGAAAGATAGTTCTGTAACCGTGAATAACATCACGCCCAAATAAGAGGGGAATTCCAAGCCGGCTCTCTTCCATGGCGATACGCTGCAGTTCTCTTACCCGTTCGGTTCCCTGGATATTCAAAAACGAGCCGACCTTACCATCCCTTACAGCCTCTTGCAACTCTTCCTCATTGGAATAAAATCCATCGGAACCCTGAAACATCTGTCCGATCTTCTCATCAATGGTCATCTGGTCTATCAAATGAAATACACGCTGGTCGTATTGATCATCTCTGTCTCCTCTTTGCCTGGTACATGATGAAAAAAACAGCAATATCACAACTACAGGAAATATTAATTTCATTATTCTATGCTTTTGTATTTTATTTTTAATTTCCGGCTTGATGTCTGAGTCTGGTTTTAATAATAGAATATACGCTGAAGAGAGGATTATAGAATTTTGTGCCATGAGTATTTTAAATAATATATTATATATCCGGGTACAATGGTTTTTTACAAAGGTTCCTGATAAACCTTCACATAATCAACTTCCATGGTTTGCGGAAAGATTGCATTGTCAATACCCTGTGCTCCTCCCCATGTGCCACCAACGGCAATGTTCAGAATAAAGAAGAATGGTTGGTCAAATGGCCATGTATTACTGTTTTTATTTGCAGGAGCATAAGTGTAGGTGATATTCCCGGGAGTGTCAATATAAAAACTGATATATTTTTCAGTCCATATTATTCCGTAATTGTGAAACTCTTCCTCACAACTCTCTAAAGAAACTGTTACCCCGTTAACGGAGTTACCGTAACTTGACGGAGTATGCAGAGTTGAATGGACTGTGTTTGGCTCATATCCTACATACTCCATGATATCAATTTCACCACAGGCAGGCCATCCCGCAGATTTAAAATTGCTTCCAAGCATCCAGATAGCCGGCCATATACCTTTTCCTGAAGGCAGCTTTGCCCTTATCTCCATTCTTCCGTATCTGAATTCTTTTTTATTCATGGTAATAATGCGAGAAGAAGTATATGAACCTGGCTGCTTCTCATCATTTACCTTTCGGGCTGTAATTATCAATTTACCATTGACGATCTCAGCATTCTCACCACTTGTATAGTTCTGTAATTCATTGTTTCCCCAGCCTCCTGCTCCTGTTTCAAAAGTCCAGTCCTCAGGATTAACTGAGGATCCGTTGAATTTATCTTCCCATACAAGAATAAGTTTATCCGGATAATCTTCATCATCCTCAGAGATTGTCACTGTTTTTTCGGACGAAAAGGTATCCGTTCCTTTTGTCACATATAATTCAATTTTATGCTGGCCACGGAATGGGAAATAGGCCCGTAACTCTTCGGCATTTTCAACTTCACGGTTCCGGTAAATCCATTTGAATGAATCGTAATTTCCGGTAGTTTTGTTTTCCAGAAGAACATAGTTTGGATCTTCAGGATCAATTTCCGCACTGAAGCCGATCCTCAGATCATCGGATACAACCGAGATGGTTTTTGTGGCAGACTGACTTTGGCCTGTATAATTGTATACAACCAATCTGACCTCATAATCACCTGCCAGTGGATAATATACTTCCACTTTTTTATTTTTATCAGTTGTGGATAATGTATCTCCATTTCCGAAGTCCCAGAAAAGTGAGTAGTATTCTCCTTCTGATTCACTGGTGAATCTGACTCGATTATTATCAATAAAATCGTAACTGAAATCCGCTGAAAAGTTATATCCATTCTCCCTTTCGCAGCCGGTAAGTAATGATATGAAAATTAAAAGAAAAAGCATGATTGTAAATTTTCCGGATACTCTGTTTCTTATTAACCAATTAAAAAAATTATTTCCCATCAGTGTCCTGATTAAAATTCAAAAAGCGGAATTAAAAGACGTTGTTATCCGGAAATTTATCGAATCCGTCAGAGCAACGTCTTTTAAAATTTATTCGCCTGCAACTTGTCTGTGAACAAGAACTCAGAATCTTTATTGTTTACTTTATTGCTCCGGTTTTACTGTTGTAAAGGTAAAATACCAGGCAAAAGTATTATCCTCCTCGACTCTGATTTTTAATATGTTGTCAGTTATCTGAATGATCTCGCACTTATTAGTTCCTACGTACCATCCGATAAACCCGCCGTCTGAGAAACTCATGGTAGTGCCCCTGTATCCTCCGTCCTCAGTTGCAATAGACGATGCCGGACCGAATGAGACATTTTTAATACCGGTAATGTCGACAACAGAAGGGCCATGACAAACATCCCCCTCAATTCCCAGTTTGCCTGCATAGGTGCCGGGTATAAATGCCAGATCAGACGGATTAATGTGCTCAAATTTCAGGTCGCCATTAACCTTCATAAATTTAAATTCACTATCGTACATGCAGGTAGCAGACTTCTCAAACGGTGCTGCACTGTACCAGGCAGCGTATGTATGATTCGTGCCATCCACAAAATTGGGGCCCAGTCCTGCATGTCCGGGTTGATCAGCCGCCCAGTACCAGGTTCTTGTGTCTCCGCCGGTGAGTAATTCCAGTGCCTCATCATCGGTAAAACTGCTGTATACCTCAATCTGCACAGTTTTACCTGAAGAGATACCTCCGGTACCGACAGCAGTG
>CAZBWK010000039.1:0-34665 GCA_964495655.1 uncultured Prolixibacteraceae bacterium
TGGCAGAATCCATGGCCTATAATAGACAAATTGGAATGGTTGGATGGCTTTCAACAGTAGATGAATTATCTAATGAAGAAAGAGCATATATTGATTTTTTTAAAAAAAATTATGAGCATTATCAAGACATTAATAATATTGCGGATGTTGCAGTTTTACATTCTTTTGCTTCTATGGCATATAATAACGATGATCCTTATCAGGGTGTTTTCCTTTTCGAGCAAACATTGATACAGGAAAAAATTCCTTTTGATATTATTTTTGATAATAATTTGAAAGATTTATCAGAATATAAGGTATTGGTTCTTGCAGATCAGGAATGTTTAAGTGATGAACAACTTGATTTAATAAGAAACTTTATTAATAAGGGTGGAGGACTTGTAGCTACAGGAAATACTTCTCTCTATAATGAATGGCGGCAAAGAAGACGCGAATTTGGATTGGATGACCTATTTAAGGTAAAACCAGAGAATATTTCTAATATACCGATTCAAAAAAATAATGCCGATAAAAAAAGAATTGTATATATCCCTTATATACAACCGTCCTTGCCAAAACCAGCAGCATTGCCAATGTCCAGCCAGTATTGGAAGCTTCCGCTCAACCGGAATGACCTTGTCGAATCTATCCAATGGGCTTCCGGTAATAATTTATCAGTTAAAATTGAAGCTCCACTAACAGTTACAATGGAACTTTATCAAAAAGAAGATAAAAGTGCATTTATCCTGCATCTCATTAATTTTGATTCATCATTTTCGCTGATTAAAGATATTAAGGTCGATTTACAGCTTCCGGAAGGCAAAAAAGTTAGTCACATAATTGCAAAGACACCTGATTTCAGGGATGATGTTAATCTCAAATATTTCGAGATCAACGAACGAATTAAATTTATTGTACCTGAGCTTTCTATTTATAATTTAGTTGTTATAAACTTAGAATAATATATATCTGCATATTATATTATTCTTTGTTTTTAATGAAGCAGTATGGATAATTTAAAAAATAAAAAGAAATGAATGACATATTCGAAAAATAATAAAGTTGCAGTGGAAATATTTTTAAGCCTTTTAAAGAGGGTAAAGTGATTATTATCTAAATGTAATAATATGTAAATTATAAATAAATGAAAAAGAGGATTAAATTTTGTTTGGCATTTTTTATTTTATCGATTTTTTCATCTTTTATTTCGTTGGGAATAAACTCGTTACAGTTAAGCAAGAGTGATAGTATTATTGAAATATCCAATAAGAAACTCCAGTTGCAATTTTTACGATCCGATTTAGGATTTGGTATATATAGTATTTCAAATATAACAACAGGATATAATTTTTTAGATGGAGAAGCAAAAGAGGAAAACATATGGAAGATTACACTGAAAGATGCTTATAATGAATTTATAACAATAGATAATACTATTGATTGTAAAAGGAAATATAAAATTGATAAGTCACAGGATGGCAAAACTATTACTTTACATTTATTCTGGAATGATATTGAAATAGACGAAGAGGTAAAAGCATTATTAGATGTGGATGTCAGAATAAGGTTGGATGAATTTGGAATGTCATATTGGAAAATAAATATAAACAATAATAGTAATGAATTTGGTCAACAAAATAAAGGTTATGGGGTATGGGAGGTAATTTTCCCTGCTGTCAGAGGAATTAAGGCAGCGAAAAGTGATAGCTTATATTTGGCTTATCCACGCTATCTTGGGCAATTGATAAAAAATCCTATTGAACGAATGCCTCTTCCGGCGATTTATCCTTCATATAGAGCCAAGATGCAGTTTAGCACCCTTTTTAAAAATAATGGCAAGAATGCTCTTTATTTGGGAACTTTTGATTCTGAAGCGCATCAAAAGAAGTTTCTTTATGAACTTGATCAAAAGGATCAGAGCTTAAAGTGGATGATAATAAATTATCCGGCAGGAATGGGCCAGACAGCTAATGGATATAATATGCCCTATGAAGCAGTTATCGGAGTATATGAGGGAGATTGGATCACTGCATCAAAAATATATCGTAAATGGGCTGTCAATCAATTTTGGTGTTCGAAAGGTAAATTAATTGAAAGAGATGATATTCCGCGATGGTACCTTAATACTGTTCTTTGGTTTTCAGGCATGCTGACCGATAAAATGATACCACTTGCTAAATTCATGGATGTTCCAATTGCTTATCAATGTTATAATTGGCATGAGGTTGCATTTGATTCCTATTATCCTGATTACTTCCCTTCAATAAAAGGTTTTCCTGATAAAGTGAAGGAATTACAAAATGCAGGAATAAAAGTAATACCGTACATTAATTCTCGTGTATGGGAGGTTAACTCAAAAAGCTGGCAAAATGAGAATCCTTATTCTGCTGCCACTAAGGGTCCATATAAATATCTGCCGGGTTTGAGCATTCATAACTGGGGATATGCAAACAAAGACCTGGCAATATATTATGACCATTGGGCAGGATACTGCCATGCCGTAATGTGTCCCACTACAAAAATATGGCAGGATAAACAGTCCGAAATAGTTAACCGGCTTATTTCAGAATATAATGTTGATGGAGTTTATATGGATCAAATTGCTTCATTTTATCCTATGCTTTGTTTTGATCCCGGACACCAACATTCATTGGGAGGCGGCAATTACTGGGTAAACGGGTATAGGCAGTTGATTGAATTTTGTAAGAAGAACTCCCGAAAGATAAATCATGAGACAATATTTACTTCTGAGGGCCATGTTGAAACCTATCTTGACCTTTTCGATGGTAATTTAGCCTGCAATTCCACCTCAGTTGCCCCTGAGCTAATACCTATGTTTCATTTTGTTTATTCAGGATATTGTTTAACTTTTGGAAGAGCTACCGGGAAATGGCATACTGTATGGGATGGAGATACATATACTACTGGTTTGCCATTAATAATGCGCAATGCACAAATGTTTGTATGGGGTGAACAACTCGGCTGGTTTAATCCGAATGTCCTGGATTTTCCCGGCACTGAAGCTGAATATTTAAAAACTTTGTGCCATGCATTATGTGGAGAGGATGTAAAAAAATATCTGTTTTATGGAGAAATGCTGAGGCCACCGGTACTCAGCGGTGATAATCCGATATTAAAAGCTAAATGGGCTGAGGGACAAGAAGCTACAGAATTGCCTGCAGTAATGCATTCAGCATGGAAAGGTGAAGATGGATCTTTGGGTCTGGTTTTTACGAATATAGATTCTTTATCCCATATGGTAAGTTTTTCTCTGGATTTGAATAATTACCAGCTTCCTGATTCTAAACAATACTGTTTGAAGGTATTAAGTGGAACCGGGAAAGGAAGAACAAATGTTTATAAATCACATCTTATAGATAAGTTAGTTCAAATAGAATCCAGGAATTACTTAATTCTTGAAATAAAATCAATAAATGAAATTAATTAAGAATTAATCGATGATATTCTAATTGTTTGCTTTTAAATAAAGTAAATTTTGTTAAAAAATTTAATAATAATTTTAATTCAAATTTTAACATCAGTGAAAAACAAATTCAGTTTCTTTTTAATCACCATTTTAATTTTTATATCCATTCATAATATTATGAAGGGAAACATTAATTTTGCGGTAGATGAAAATGACGGTAAGATAACAATATCCGGGGGTCCATTAATATTAGAGTTTATAAATGAATCAGGATTTGGCCTGTACAGCATTTCTAATTTGAATAGCGGATATAACTTTCTCACAGAGGAAGAAAATAATGCAGAGCTTTGGAAAATTAAACTTAAAAATTCATTCAATGAATTTTTAACCATTGATAATACAATAGATTGTAATAGGCACTACAAAATAGAGCATTCGCAAGATGGTAATATTACTACTTTATATTTGTACTGGAATGGTATTGCAGTCGGCGAAGAAGAGGATGCCCTTAATGTAGAGACTGTTATCAGGATTGAAGATTCGGGGATGTCATATTGGAAAATTAAAGTATTAAATAACAGTAAACAGTATGGCATAAAGAACCAAGGTTATGGTGTATGGGAGATAATCTTTCCTATTGTCAGGGGATTAAAGGCTTCAAATGCCGATAGTATATATCTGGCATATCCCCGGTATTTGGGTCAGTTGATTAAAAATCCCGTTGAGCGGATGCCACTTAGAGGAGTATATCCATCATACGAATCCAAGATGCAGTTTAGCACACTTTTTAAAAATGATGGTGAAAATGGTATCTTTCTTGGAACTTTTGATCCTGAAACTCATCAGAAAAAGTTTCTTTATGATCTTGATCAAAAAGGTTTGAGCTTAAAATGGCAAGTAATTAATTATCCGGAAGGAATGGGGCAGTCAACAAATGGATATAATATGCCTTATGAAGCAGTTATCGGAGTTTATAGGGGAGATTGGATTACCGCCACGAAATTATACCGTAATTGGGCCGTAAATCAGTACTGGTGTTCAAAAGGGAAACTTTATGAAAGAGATGAGATACCGGAATGGTATCAAAAGACTGTTCTTTGGTTTTCTGGCCTTCCAACAAAAAAAATGATACCTCTTGCAAAGTATTTGGATGTACCTGTTGCATTTCACTGGTATAGATGGGATAAAGATCCTTCTGTTCATGCCCCTGATTATTTTCCTCCGGCAAGTGAATTTTTAGAAAATGTAGCTCAATTACAAAATGCAGACATTAAAATTGTTCCTTATATTAATTCACGAATTTGGGATGTAAATTCAGAAAGCTGGAATAATGAAAATCCATATTCAGCTTCTAGTAAAGGATTATATACAACATTAGAAGGTTTAACTGCTCAGAATTGGGGAAAAAATATTAATAAAGATTTGATGATTTATCTTGATCATTGGAGTGGAAACAGCCAGGCTGCGATGTGTCCATATACAGAAATGTGGCAAAATAAACAATCTGAAATAATTACCCGACTTGTTTCTGAGTACAATGTTGATGGAGTCTATATGGATCAAATAGCGTCATATTATCCGATGCTTTGTTTTGATCCTGAGCATCAACATACCTTAGGAGGAGGTAATTATTGGGTTGAAGGTTATAGGAAGATGATCAATCTATGTTACCAGAATGCCAGAAAAATTGAAAAAGAGACAATTCTTGTTTCTGAGGGTCATGCAGAAACTTACCTTGATCTTTTTGATGGTAATCTAGCATGTAACTCGACTTCAATTGCCCCTGAGCTTATACCCATGTTTCATTATGTTTATTCAGGTTATTGTTTAACATTTGGAAGGATGAGCGGAGATCATTGGCATGACTGGAATGGTGATATTTACAGTAAGGGTCTGCCCCTAATAATGAGGAATGCTCAAATGTTTGTGTGGGGGGAACAACTTGGATGGTTTAATCCAAATGTTTTGGATTTACCCAGTGATGATGCTAAATATATAAAAAACTTATGCCAATCAATGGATGATGAACTTGTTAAAAAATTTTTATATTATGGTGAAATGATACGGCCTCCAATTCTGTCGGGAGATAATCCGACACTGTCTGCAAAATGGAGGACAAACCAGAATTATACTGAAATGCCAGCTGTTTTGCATTCAGCGTGGAAAGCTGAAGATGGTTCATTGGGTCTGGTTTTTACGAATATGGATTCTATTCCACATGAAGTGAGTTTTTCTCTTAATTTTAAACAATATCAATTGTTTGATTCAAAACAATACATTTTAAAAGTACTTTGGGGAAAGGGAAAAGGGGAAACTATGATTTATAAGTCACCAATGATTAGCCTTAAAGAACAAATAGAAGCAAGAAATAACCTTATTATTGAAATAAATTCAATTATAAACGATTAAAAAAATTAAAGATGAACATTACCCAATGATAAGTAATGATTCCGATAAATTCATGAAAATGTATGATATGGGTCAATCTAAAAAATATCTTTTGTCTTGATGTCGGGATTAATATCTACTAAAAAGAATTAATTAAATTTTCAAGAAAAAATATTAATTATGGGGACTTACAGATGAATATTTAATGGATTTATTGTACTAATTTGTTATATTATAAATATCTGTTTTTAATAGTCAAAAGATGCAAAAAAAAGTATTGTTTAATTTTTTCGCAGTCCTGTCATTTTTTTATTCAAACTGTAATCCTGGGATAATTAATCAGGGTGAATATATTATACAGTCACAAAGAAATATTCCGGTCATTGAATCGGTTGATATAGTTATTATAGGGGGCACTACAGCAGCAGTCAGTGCTGCTGTTAAGGCCTCTGAACAGGGCGCAAAAGTTTATTTAGTGGCTCCGAAACCATATTTGGGTGAAGACATGTGTGCAACCCTGAGACTGTCAATTGATGAAAAACGAACGCTCAAGACTGCAATTGAGAAGAAAATATTTGATAATCGGCTATATGCTGAACCCCTTGATGTGAAAGCGACTCTTTGTGAAGAATTGATAAATGCACAAGTTAAATTTGTTTTTAGTTCTTATGTGACTGACATATTGTGGAATAATGATAATAAGCCATCTGGTGTAGTTATTTCCAACCGTGCAGGGAGGCAGGCTGTAATATCCAAAATAATAGTTGATGCAACTGACAGGGGATGGGTATGCCGCATGGCAGGCGCTGAGGCTTATCCATGGAATGATGATGAAATTGAATTTGAACGAACTGTCATAATGCCGGGTTTAAATGGAGAAGTTTCCAGAAACGTTATTCATAAATTGAATATTCCAATGCCTGACCTGCATTTTTCGTCATTTGCCAAAGCTGAGCAGGCAGCAATTGATAAAACTTATTCTCCGGGTCAGCTAAGAGCTTCAGAGTCTCTGTTTCATATTCCTCCCGATCCGATTATTTGTAAAAAAAATGCAAGTGCCTGGAAAAATAATTCAGAAAGTTATTTTGATCATTTTCAACCTAAAGGATTCGATAATTTAATTGTCCTGAGTGGGAGTGCAGATATTCCGGGAAATCTGGCAGATTCGCTTCTGCAACCTGCTGCCATGACTGAAATAGCAGGGATTATAGGACAACTGACTGCTGTCAGGGCTATACAAAACCAAATGCCTCAACATGTTTTTCTTATAGGAGATGCTAGAGGTTTTGTATCAAAAGGTGACGTGAAGGAAATTCTGAAAGGATTACGGCCAATAAATAATTATAATGAAACGATTAAAAGTCCTGAAACATGCATCCCTGTTTTTGCGCATTATGATGTTGTCGTTGTCGGGGGTGGTACATCAGGAGCACCTGCTGCTATTTCAGCTGCCAGAAGGGGTATGAAAGTGTTGGTAATAGAGTACCTTGAAGGATTAGGAGGAATAGGCACACTGGGGATGATAGGTAAACCCTATCATGGTATAAATAAAGGTTTTGCTTCAGAGGTACCATTTCCGGAAGACAATATAGAGCCTAAAATGGAATGGTACCGCAAGGAAATATTGAATGCAGGAGGGGAGATATGGCTGGGGGTATTGGGATGCGGTGCATATCTTAATGGTAACAGGGTAAAAGGCGTTGTGGTCAGTACACCTGAAGGGAGGGGAATTATAAAAGCAGATGCAGTTATTGATGCAACTGGGAATGCCGATATTGCAATTGCAGCAGGAGCTGAATATATGTATGGAGATATTGAAAAAGATGATATTGCCCTGCAGGGAACTGGTTTGGGAGACAGGCCGCTAACCGGTAATTATTTTAATAGTGATTACTTAATTGTGGATGAGACTGATATGATTGATATTTGGAGTACCATCGTAAGCGTACACATTACCAAAGCTTACGAGAACAGGTATGATGTTGTTCCTGTTATCCAAAACAGGGAAAGGAGAAGGATTATTGGTGATTATGTTTTAAATTACCTGGATCAGATAGCTGGTCGGACTTTTCCGGATGCTGTTGTTTACTCAGGAAGTGATTATGATTCACACGGGTATCCCAGTTCGGAATATTTTGCTCTGTTGCCTCACGACGAGATTTCAAGGAAAAAGAATCATCCTGCACCGGGTGGAAGTTGTTTTACACCATACAGGTGTCTCTTGCCCAAGAATTTGGATGGTATAATAGTGACAGGTACTGCCATAAGCATGGACAGGGATGCATCTGCCATGGTTCGAATGCAGTTCGATTTGGCTAATCAGGGGTATGCCGCAGGAGTTGCAGCAATGCTTGCTGTTAAGAATAAAATAAATCTCAGGGAAATAAATATTAAAGAGTTACAAAAAATACTCATTGAAAAGGGAAATCTTCCGGATTCCGTTCTGTATTTGAAAGATTCTTTTCCCCTTTCAAAAGAGATAATAAATGATGCTGTAAAATTGTACGGAGAAGCTTCAAATCCTGTAAATGCAGGGAAACCGTTAGCTATAATTCTTTCACACAGGGACACATCAATACCTATTATCAAAAAAGCATACCAGAGAGCTGATGGCAGAAGTAAATTGCTATTTGCACAAGTTTTGGGAATGTGCGGTCAAAAAACGGGAGTATCTGTGCTTAAAGCAGAGATGAAAAAATTCAAAGAATGGGATGAGAAAATATATCAGGGTATAGGAGCGGATTATGCACATTTGCCTACTCCAATGGATGCTGTTATCCTATCGCTTGGTTATAGTGGTGATAAAACTGTATTACCTCTACTGCTGAACTTAGTTGATAAACTGGACCATAATGTTACATTATCACACCACAGATCAATTGCTTTGGCGCTTGAAAGACTTGCTGATCCTTCCGCCGCCCTGTCACTTGCAAAATTGTTACAAAAGCCGGAAATGCAGGGACATGCAATTAATAGTATCGAAGATGCTTTAAAGGAAATTGATTATGAAGGTGGCAGAAAACCCGGAGTATCACCTAAGGATCAATATCCTAAACGCACCAGGGCTTTGCGTGAAATTGTCCTGGCCCGCGCTCTTTATAAATGCGGGGATTATGATGGTCTTGGTAAAAAAATTCTGGAAAGTTATAAAAATGATAACCGTGGCCTTTTTTCGAGACATGCATACCATGTATTAAATAAATAGTACTCTTAAATAGTACTCTATTTTAAATTTTTGATATGGCTTTTTCTCCTAAAAATAGGTATTTAATTTATGTGGATATCAAAAATTTTTTAAATCTCAGGATTACAATTTTGATGTAAACTACTAATAGATAAATGATCATCAATTGTTTAATATCTGTTTTAATATGCTTACAATATTAATAATAAGTATTTTTCATTTTTTTTTAATAGAACAGGATATCTGTGAAATTCAAAATAGGGGTATTGGAGGTAATTCTACGTCAGATTTAATTTTCAGAGTAGATTTAGATGTCCTTTTTCAAAAGCCTGATATTGTGATAATATTAATTGGAACAAATGATATGGTCAATACAGGCAAGATGATTTCATATGATGAATTCTCACACAACCTTGATAAATTAATTTTTCTTTTTAGGAATAAGAATATTGATGTTGTTCTGGTTAGTCCCCCGCCTGTAGATACTTTATATTTATATGAAAGGCATGATAAAACAAAATTTTCTGAAAGTCCAAATTGCAAATTAGAAATTGCTGCAAATATTTTAAAGATAAAATCGCAGGAAAATAATCTTACGTTTATAGATATTTATAGTCAGTTTAAAAGTATGGGCGTTCCCAGCCATAATAGTGACAGTCTGATCAATAATGTTAATAACAGTGGATTGAGGGATGGTGTGCACCCTACCTCCCATGGATATCGAATAATTGCTCAAGAGATATTTAATAAACTATTGTTGGACGGAAAGATTAAAAAGGATGTTAAAATTATCTGTTACGGAGATTCAATAACTTTTGGTGTGCATGTTGCTGGAGAAGGAACAACAAATGGAGAAACATATCCGGCTTTTTTAAAAAGAATGATTTATAGTTATTTTTCTAAGTGATAATTAAGAAATAAAGGTTTGATTATGTCCTTGAGATAAATTTTTAATTATCTAATAATATTTTGTAATTTTCCCAAGTTGCAGAACATCAATAATCCGAATTAATAAACATTCGGAAAACCTGAATATCTTGATATTATAAAATTTTAGTATAAGTAATTAATTATGAAAAAGTTATTTGTCATTGTAATCTTTGCCCTGTTATTATCCCTGACTATTTATGGTCAAAATATTACAAAATATCCGGATATTCCGAGAATTGACGTACACTCTCATTCAGACAATAATTATTTGACAATCCGTTCTTACCTTGAATTCAGGGATCGAATGCTGTCAGAGACTAAAACTGATTTAGCCATGTGGATAAATGTTGGTGGCAGAATGGAGGGTGAGAAAGCTATCGATACAATATCCACGGTCAGTCAGGGCAGGATAATGACTTGCATAAGTGATTATACCCCGCACAAAGGATTGACACACAAAGCAAAGGATATTCCGGGCTATCTTAAGAGGGGATATGTCGGGTATAAGATATGGTATGGCACACTGCTTCAGCAGTTTACAAAAGGTAATCTTAAGGAAGGGGATAAAGACATTAGATATCTGTACATTGACGATCCTCATCATGAACCGGTTATTTCTGCAATGGAAAAGCACGGTATGGTTATGGCATCGGTTCATATTGCTGATCCAAACGGACCTTTTGGAAAAAGAAGGCCGACAGAAGAGTGTTTTTGTCCGGATCCTGTTGAATTCTGGCGGTCAATAACAGGACTTGAGCGTGTTCTCCGTCGTCATCCCGAACTTGTTGTGGTTGCAGCCCATGGTGCCTGGCTGATGGTCCAGGATGCGCAACTTGATTTTCTGCGATATCTGTTTGACACTTATCCTCATTTTTATGTGGACCTTGCTGTAACAGATTCTTATTATGTTGATATTGACCGTGAAAATCTCAGGGATTTATTTATTGAATATTCAGACAGGGTTCTTTTCGGAACAGATATAGCAAAGATGGATAGTGCAGGAATACAAAGTGCAATAAAACGTTATTCACGTTCATTCCGGATTCTTGAGACTGAAGATTTTATAGAGGGTTTTTCATTGAAACAAGGCCTTAATTTGCCGCGTGAAGTACTTGAGAATATATATTATAAAAATGCACTCAGATTATATCCGGGACTTTCAGAACGTATGCGCAGTCTTGGGTATAAGATATAAAGCAGTATCAATTAAATCCTGCAGGAAGTATTAAAAAGGCGATTTTTGCGGGTGACCGGGAATAATCTCATCTTTGATTTTTTATTGTCATTCTGATAATATAGACTGTATTGGACGAAGAATTAAGTTTCCCGAATATAAGAGTATCTAAATGCCGGTGATATAAAAATACGAATTAAAAAGCTCAAAGATTTCGGTAAGAAATGAATTTTTTTGATTTTAAATAAATCCCAAATCCAATTACCCCAAAGAGAAAATATTCGTATATTAGAGCGAAATTATTCGCTTTTATTATGAGTGCACTTGAAATTTCAGAAAAGGAATTTTTATATGGGGCCCGAAAGGGTATCGAGAAGTCGAGGCTTTTATTAATAGCCGGGGAAACCGGGTTAACATTGAAAGAGTTTTGTTCATACATCAGAATATCTGCGAGGTCGATACAGGAAAAGGAATCATCGCAGCTGATTGCACCGGCTCCCTCCGAGAGGGCTCTCTACATTGCAAAACTATTCAAAAAAGGAATTGAGCTTTTTGGGAACAGAGAAAAGTTCAGGAATTGGTTGAAATCTGATAATTTTACTATGGGAGGCGAAAAGCCCGCTTCGTATCTGGATACTTTTTCCGGTATTCAGATGGTGATGGATGAATTAAATGCTATTGAATACGGATTCTCAGCCTGATGTTTGTATACCGTATATCAAATAAGAATTATTCAGCCCTTGATGGCATCGGCGGGTTATACGGCAGAGGAAGGTGGCATCAGAAGGGCAATCTGGTTGTTTATACATCTGAACATGCCTCCCTGGCCGCGTGGGAAAAGCTCATGCATGTGACCAGCATGGATAATCTGCCCGAAAATTTGTTGCTTATAAAAATTGAGATTCCGGAAATATCAAAAATTCAGGCCGTTCCCCGGAAGGTTTTGGTACAGGGGTGGGACGGTTTTCCATTTGTTTCTGAAACAATTGACTATGGCACTTCATTCCTAAGGAGCAGGGAGTTTCTGGCTTTAAAAGTGCCCTCAGTGGTTATTCCGGAGGAATTTAATATTATTCTTAATCCCAATCATCCCGACTTTCATGAATGCAAGGTAGTCAGCAAACACCCATTTCTTTTTGATAAAAGGATTTTCTGAAAAACTGACCCAAAGGCGCCCAAAGGATTTGCCGGCATCGCTATCGGCCTTGCACTGACGCTTATTCATTTGATCAGTATTCCTGTCACCAATACTTCCGTAAACCCTGCACGAAGTATCAGTCAGGCAGTTTTTGTGGGAGATTGGGCATTGTCACAGCTCTGGCTGTTTATTGTGGTTCCGGTAGCAGGGGCAATACTGGCCGGATTAGTGTATAAATATTTGAAAACTGAATAACCGGTATATTGTTTTACTCAAAAGGAATACTGTTCATACAAGTAATATCCTAAATATTTTTTTCGACAAAAAAGTATAATGCTCTCTTTATTAGGCATATCATAGATAGCCATCAAAAACAGTTTGAAGCATTTCCCCTTTTTGCCTGATTGTTTTCTGTCAGCGATTCCAACTCATGGAATATATGTGCACCACAAACAACGTGTTTCAATTTTTGCAGGGTAAAATAACTGCCCCGGCAATCATAGGCAAGCCAGCCAATGTAGTTTGTGAATATGGACTTATTGCTTTGTATTGCAACGGCGATTTAACAACTTCAGGGGCAACTCCTTCTTGTTCCCTGCCACATACAGGACATATTGCTTTAAATATTTGATATTCGGTAATTTCAAGGGTGGGTTGCAGAGGTTCAAAAACCTGATGCTTATAATTTTGACAAATGGAAGATTGTTCATAATTTTAAATCCAGGTAAATAGTTACAAAATTTGTAAAAATGAAAAAATTAAATTCAAGTATCAGGCGAAGAGATTTTATTAAGACGGGTGCAGCAGCAGGGATATACCTTGCAACAGGTGGACAAGCAAATTCATTTGCTGGTAACTCATCTCAACCTAATATTCGGATAGGCTTTGTAGGGGTTGGCAGCAGGGGCACTGGTATGCTCAAAGTCGCCTTATCTATAGGGGGTATTGAAGTTCCTGCTGTTTGCGATATTGTTGAAGAGAGGGTTGAAAATGCCCGGCGCCTGGTTGAAGAGGCAGGGCAACCAAAACCAAAAGGTTTTACAGGAGCTGAAGGATATAAGAAATTAACGGATTTAAAAGATCTTGACGCAGTGTTCACTGCTACACCTTGGCATTTACATACCCCTGTTATGGTGGCAGCAATGAAATCGGGCAAATATGGAGCAACGGAGGTGCCGGCTTGCGACGGGTATGATCAGGCATGGGAATTGGTAGAGACCTCAGAACAGACAGGGATGCCCTGTATGATGATGGAAAATTGCACATACATGCGAAATGTGATGATGATACTCAATATGGTACAAAAAGGTATGTTTGGTGACATATCTCATTGTGAAACAGGTTACCAGCATGATACACGATATGTTACCATAGGGCCTAAAGGAGTGTTGTTATGGAGAGCTTACGAGCGTGCACTTAATAATAATGGGAATCGGTATCCTACTCATGGGATTGGGCCTGTAGCCCAATGGACCAATATTAACCGGGGCAATAAGTTTGAGTACCTTGTTTCAATGAGCAGCCGGTCGTTGGGACTTAATTATTATGCTTCAAAAAAATTTGGTGCCGACCATCAAACGGCCAAAATGAAGTTTGCATTAGGAGATGTAAATACATCCCTTATTCAAACCAACAATGGTATAACTATCACTCTTTATTATGATCCCCAGACTCCTCGTCCGTATGATCTTATTTATCGTATTCAGGGTACTAAAGGAATTTATTCGGGAACAATGGATAAAATATATTTAGAGGATTTGAGTCCACAATCTCATCAATGGGAGGATGTTGACAAATACTTAAAGGAATATGATCACCCGCTTTGGAAAGAACACGGTACCAAAGCTGAAAGTTCAGGTCATGGAGGCAGTGATTATCTTTGCTTCAGGGATTTTGCAGAGGCTGTACGAAACCGGACAGAAGTGCCTGTTGACGTTTACGATGCAGCAAGTTGGAGCATTATAACCAAACTTACGGAGGAATCAGTAAACAACAGAAGCCGGCCGGTGGATTTTCCTGATTTCACAAAAGGTAAATGGCAAAACCGTAAACCAAGGGCAATTTAAGATCAAAATCATTATAAATTATTCCCGCCTAAAGATGCAATTCCTCCTCTGGATATTAATAGAGCACTGATGGAAAAGTGGCAAGAGCTTATGAAGCATCATTATTTGGATTATGAATGATCTATAAATTTTTTGGTACTAAAAAGAATTAACTATCAATTTATTATGAAAAAATTAATTTATGTCATCTCATTTTTTTTATTAAGCATCTTTATATTTGAATTACCTTCCCTGGCTCAGAACAGATGGACGATTGATCAAATACTCAAAACCCAGCGGTTAATGGGTACGGTAATTTCTCCCGATGGGAAATATGTTTTTTACCAGATAGGATATACTTCGCAGGGTTATCCGGCCAGGACAATGGAGTTTTATACTGTAAGCAGCGATGGGATGAATACCTTCAGATTATCCATTAACACCTCAGCCACCTCTTATCATTGGTCCCCTGATTCAAAACACATTTCTTATTTAGATAAAGGGAATGATGATGAAGGTGTAAGGCAGGTCTGGAGTGTGTCTCCTGACGGGGGCAAACCCCGGCAAATTACCTTTGGTGAAAGCAATATCAGCCAATACGGATGGTCCCCGGATGGAACTCATTTGTACTATATTACCTACGAACCACCATCCGGGGAGGAGATAGCTTATAAAGAAAAGTGGGGGGAGGTTATATCTCCTGAAGAGAAAAAATGGCCGCGCCGGGGGATTTTGTGGGTTAAAGAACTCAGCAAAAGAAGTGCAGTAAGACTGACAGATGGAAATTATATGCCATCTTCACCAAGCTGGTCTCCTGACGGGAAATCAATTGCTTTTTTATCCAGTGGGGAGGATGGGCAGGTGCCGGAACTTTATATTATTAATATTGAAGGTAATGAAAAGCCTAAGCTGGTAACTGATACCGGGATTGGCATCCGCTATTTTTCCTGGTCACCAGATGGTAAGGGTATAGCCTACATAGTAGCAAGGCAAAATATTCCTGAATATATCAATTATTTTCGTCCCGATCCACCTCTGGCCCCGGCACATATATATTTTTATAATGTGGATTCACTTTCATCCCGGCAAGTTACCAGTACTGATTATCCCGAACTGACAAGTTTTACCTGGTCAAGAGACGGCAAAAAGCTGGTATTTATTGCCCAGCCCCCGGAAACCAGGGACGTGACAATAAGGAGGAGATATATTTTATCCCAAATGTATGTTATTTCAGTTTCTGATGGGAGTGTAAAAGCTATAGCTGAAGGAACGGATTATTATCTTGGCGGTACAGGTATAACATGGTCAGGTGACAATTCAGAAATATGGTTTGTTAACGGGGATAAGATTGGATCTAATGTTTTTGCGGTTGATGTTTCGACAGGAAAAGTTCGTCATGTTACCAGGGGGAACGATTGTTTTCAATCAGTATCTTATAATAAGGATTTTACAGCAACCTCTTTTATCAGGCACAATGTTAATATGAAACCCGATATTTACTTATCCGGATTACCTGAGTGGAATCCACGCCGGATTACAGATATTAATCCGTGGGTTGATGATTTTGCTAATCCACAGGGAGAAGTGATAACCTACAGGAGTGAAGGCCGTGACATTGAAGCCCTATTGATAAAACCGCCGGATTTTGATCCTGGCAAAAAATACCCCCTGATACTTGTAATACATGGAGGGCCTGCCTGGTATAAGCTTAATGAATGGCTTCCTGACTGGGAACAATCACCCATTCATGCATATTCTGCAGAAGGTTTTGTATTATTATTTCCTAATGTAAGGGGCAGTGCCAATTATGGGATTGACTTCAGAAAAGATAATCACCATGACCTTGGAAGGGGTGACTTCAGGGATGCTATGCGTGGTGTGGATTATCTACTTGACAAGGGCTATATTGATGAGGATAAAATGGGTGTTTGTGGATGGAGTTACGGAGGTTTTTTAACACCAGCCATAATAACTCAAACCGACCGTTTTAAGGCGGCACAATTTGGCGCTGGCCTGCCAAGTCTTGAAGCCATGTACGGCCGGTTGTATACTGTAGAAGGGCTTGTTCATGGATCATTTGATGCAAGACCTTGGGAAAATGGGATGGTTCATCTTCAATATTCGCCCTTATATTATACCAACAAAGTAAAAACTCCGACACTAATCCAGCATGGTGAGGAAGATCCCCGGTGCCCGGTTGCAGAAGCAATATTGTTTTACAAGGCTCTTAAATACTATGGCGTACCTACTGTGCTTGAGATTTACCCGGAAATGGGACATAGCATTACTGATTCATTGTTATACAGGAGAATATTAACTAAAAATCTCGATTGGTTTAAAAAGTGGCTAAAAGATGATAAAACTACTTCATTTGAAGATATTTTACCTTCTGAATAATAGAGAATACGATAATAATCAGTTTGAACGGATCAAGGATTATTCTTAATTGATATTACTTAAAATCAAATTCACCATGCTAAATTTAAATCATTGGATAAAATGGGGCAATATTACAACTATTGGTGTAATGTTGATTATGTTTTTAGCTGTCTGGTCTTGTAATCGTGAAAAAGAATTATTCAGTCGGGACAGGCATGTTTTAGTCTGTGGCGACAGTAAAGTGCTGATGGTTGAATATCCTGATGATAATGATACTATCCCAAAGATTGGCTGGCAGTGGGATGCTCATCTTGCAAACGACCTGCCATCTGAATACCGGACTAACAAATTTAATTCAGTAGATGATTGTAAGGCTGCTCCTGACCGCAAACAGATAATGATCTCATCATCCTCCGGGGCAGTGGCAATTGTTACTTTAAAAGATAAAAAGGTAATCTTCCTTGCTGATGTGCCCAATGCGCATTCTGTTGAAATGTTGCCGGGGAATAAAATTGTTGCGGCTGCCTCAACAGCTCAAAATGGAAACAGGCTGATGTTGTTTCAAATATCACAACCTGCTGAATTGTTAGATTCAGACAGCCTTTATTCAGCTCATGGTGTAGTTTGGGATGAGCAGAGGAGCTCGCTCTATGCCCTGGGTTATGATGTTTTGCGTGAATACAAATTGCAAAATGGCAGTAAACTGATCTTGAACAATGAGTGGAAAATTCCGGGGGAAAGCGGACATGACCTGCAGCTGGCCCCGAATGGGAACAGGCTCTTTTTGACTGAACATACGGGGGCTTGGGAATTTGACCTGAAAACCATGAAGTTCAGTAAGATCAATAATTTTCCGGATGCTGAAAATATTAAAAGCCTGAATCAAAATAAAGCCGGACGATATGTATATACCGTTCCGGAAGAGAGCTGGTGGACATACCACGTCTCTTTTTTCAATCCGGCCGGAAAATTAAGTTTCCCGGATATGAGGGTGTATAAAGCCAGGTTATTTTAATTTCCGTTTGTCAGGCCATCTCCCAGCCCGGCCTGACCGGCTCACGGATTATTTCGTCTGCGTCGGGTAACCCTGTGGCTTTCATATTTGCTGCATCCCAGTCTATTTTCTCTCCCCCCATACGAAGTGATAATACTCCTAACTGTGTTATCTCGGTAAGCTTTGAGGCATATTCGAAATTTGACATTGCTTTTTCCCCGCCTTTGATGGCATCTATCCACTCACGATGGTGGCCTTTTGAAAGAGGAACAGCCTGCGCCGGGGCAGGAATTGATTCACGCAAACTCTCAGGATAAATTTCAGGTGCCCCGGAAGCTCCTCCGTTGGTAAGGATTATGCCTTTTTCTCCTATATACATTGCGCCCCTCGAACTTAACTTCACGCTCCGGGGCAGAACTGCGGGATGCTCAGGCAGAAGTCCGCCCGAATACCATGTAATCTTATAAGGAGGCAGGTTTTCCCTGGCGCCAAAATAGAAATGGCCTATCTCCCCATAAGGAGTAACCTCACGGCTTGCTCCATTCCCGGCAGGAAATATCTGAACACTCTCAGGTACCTGAAGGTCGAAAGCCCAGGTTGCCGCGTCCATGTCGTGGCACCCGAAATCCCCTAATGAACCATTTCCGAAAACCCAGAAATCACGCCATGTAAAAGG
Organism: uncultured Prolixibacteraceae bacterium; assembly: GCA_964495655.1. Lineage (GTDB taxonomy): Bacteria > Bacteroidota > Bacteroidia > Bacteroidales > Prolixibacteraceae > JAAYJR01. The sequence continues at coordinate 18,315 of CAZBWK010000039.1, forward strand.
AGTATATGCTTCATGGTATGGACGGAAGGGTGTCGGGCCAAGCCACAGGTCCCAGTTAAAACCGCGTGGTACCTTCATGGCCTTGGCAGGATAGCCGGTAAGATGTTTCAGGTATCTTGTTGCCCCGACCCATGAAAAGGATTCATGAACTGTTCCGATCACACCCGAACGCAATAGGTTAACCGTTTGCCGCATAGTGTCAAGGGCATGTAACTGGTTACCCATCTGTGTAGCCAGTCCGGTCTCTTTTGTTACTTCAGCTATTTTGCGTGCCTCCCAGATATTGTGCGTCAATGGCTTTTGACAGTATACATGCTTGCCGGCCCTCATTGATGTTATGGAAATATGTGCATGTGTATTGTCGGGTGTAGCGCATATCACTGCATCAACAGCCTTATCTTTTTCAAGCATTACCCTGAAATCTTCGTATTCTGTTATTTTGTAATTCGGTGTCTTTTGAGAGTAGTGTTCCTCTATTGTCTTTTTCCTTGGAGCCCGGCCGCCATCCTGCCTGTTCAGTCTTTTATTATCCCAGTAATCAGCAGGATCTGTGATGTTTATAATTTGAGTATCGTCTAATTTGAAAATCTCATTCAGGTGATGCATGGATATTCCTCCTGCCCCTACCAGGGCTATGTTTACCTTGTCACTGGGTGGAATAAATCCCTTGCCGCCTATAGTGCAGCGGGGTAAAATCATTAATCCGGTACCTGCAACGGCAGCGGCTTTTATAAAATTTCTCCTTGTGTTTGCAGACTGTCTCTCCTTGTTATCCATATATTTAGTTTTTATGTATTATTCTGATCAAAACATTTCCTGTTTATTACTTGCCTTCAGATAAATCCTTTTGGGACAATATGACTTTATTTCATTGATAATGAATGCACTATGTGTTTATTAAGGTGATGGATATTTGGTCCTTTATACCTGTCAAATTATAAATGGCCTGAAATTAAAAATATTTCTATAAAAATTATCAATTATTTTGATGAAAATGCAAATTTTCCGGTAATGCGTTCATAACTATCAGATGTCTGAATAATAAATAAGATAACGTCTTCGCATGTCCTTTACTAACTCAAGTACCTGTTCAGTATAGAATGGCTCCGGTGGCAGGTTATTATTGCGTGCCCGGATAGAAGCAATTATTTCGCCCAGCCGGTATTTGCCAGAGCAGAGTTCGTATATTTCACCTGCCATTTCATTTAATATGACCGGACCCTGTGGATGAGTAGTCACTGTGAATCCTGATCCTGTCGTTTCCATAAGGTTTACCGAACGCCTCGGTATAAGTTTTAACAGTTCCTCGTCGGGGATTTGACTATCCGCCTTAAATCTTTTTTTACTCATATATTCACACTGCTTTATGCATGGGTAGTTTAAAAACAGGTCAGACCATTTTGTAGTGACGTCATATTCTCTTAATTTAAGGTGCTCTTCGATCAATTCCATCGGAACATCTGCCATTACCTTCTGATAATTTTTTAAAATGGCATGGTTAAAACGATAATATTGTTCCAGTACCCAGTGTTTCGATTTCCCTTTCGGAGTGGCAATCGGATGGTGAAGGGATATGCATGTCATCATTTCCGGATCATGTTCTTCCAGGCCATAAAATGCCGGATTCTTTGAAATGGCGGTGCCGGGGTACAGTCCCAGAAAGCATGATGCGCATTCCATTCTGCCTGGCGCTGCCTCAATCAGTTTGGCAGCAAGGTCTATACTGTCCGAGATAGTATCCACAGTTTCAAAGGGCCCGCCTATTATGAAATTTCCATATATTGACGGAATGCCACCCTCTTTGATGATCTCCACTGCCTGAATGATCTCCTCAACTTTAACCTCCTTGCGGTACATATCCAAAACCTTCTGGTTGCCCGACTCTATGCCGATCTGAATTCTTACCAGTCCGGCCTCCTTTAGCATTTGAAAAAGGCCGGGATTTTTAATAATGAAATCAACCCGTCCCTCGCAAAACCATTTAACCCTTTCACTGCCGCCAAATTTTTTTATTAGGCCTGTTGCAATTTTTTCTACCCTTTTTCTGTCAACCAGAAATGTATCATCCAGTATGCCGAGATAAATACGTTCTTTGCCGTCTGCCATTGCTGATATCTCTTCAAGGACTGATTCGGGTGAGCGGAAACGGTATTTTATTCCGTTTATGCCCTCTGCACAGAAGGTGCAATGAAAAGGACAACCTCTGCCGGTCAATATTTTATATGTGGTAAACCGGGGTTCCTTCACAAGAACACTCATGTCAGGGAAAGGCAGGCTGTCAAGATTCTTAATAAACGGCCTGTCAGGATTTCTGATGATCCTGCCATTTTTATTTTTATAGGTTATGCCATTTATATCAGACAGTTTGCCTTCGCCCCTCAAAAACCACCTTCCTATTTCTATTGCAGTCAATTCTCCTTCTCCGCGAACAACAATATCTCCCCGGTTTTGATCAAGCAACACTTTATCTTCGATAGTTACATGAGGCCCTCCAAAGATTGTTAATTCCGGCAATAATTGTTCACTGCGCAACATTTCAAGGACTCTGCCGACTGACGGGACAGCATCTGTGTTGACATGGAATCCCAATATGCGTGGCCTGTTTTTTTTATAAAGGGCCAGAAAAGAGGCAGTATCGAGTTCCGCATCATCGATGACTTTCACTGTGAATCCTTCCTTTTTCAGACATGATGCCACATACAGGAGTCCCAGTTGCAAGGACTGACTGTACAGATATTCCCTGAACGGGAGGTTGATCAAAAGAAAATCAACTGATACGTCACTGTCTTTGCAGTGTGACGGGCTAACGTTTAAATGCATTTTTCCAGTAATGGGTTAGGCCTAAATAGGCGCTTCGCACCCTTTTCAGGCAAATTTTAAAATTTATTAAATTGGATTAATTGCAGGATTCAGGTTACTGCGACTCTGCCCGTCCGACACTGTCACCTATCATCTCTGCATAGGTGGTTGTGGTGGTCGTTACCGTGATAGCTACAAGGGCAGTTACCGGTTCAACCCGGATATTATCGCCACTATCCGGTGAAGTATTAGTCACTATAAGTCCCGGTTTCAGATACCCTGCCTTGAACTGTGGTAAGTTATTATCCGGTACAATATCCTGGCCGCTGTATTCCTCTGTTGTTCCTGTAAAATTGATCAACAGTCCGTTATATGCAAACAGCATCACCAGATTTGATCTCAGCATGTTCCATTCATCATATAAGTTGCCAGACTCCGGGGTTAAGGCTTTGACTATTTTTAAAAGGTCAATATCTCCGTTTTCAGTTTTAGCAGCCTTCAACAGGGCGGAAACTGTTAATGCTTCCGGGGTACCCTGATTATAAGTAAAATGTAACAGGCCACGTTCCCACATGTTTATGCAGAACATTGCAGACTGAAGGGATCTGTCCTCCAGGTCTGCAAATAAGTTTACCTTTTCCAGTGATTCGGTATTTAACTGTCCGATGTCAATTTTTTCCGGAAATGACTCTTTTAGAATTTCGTTTGATGTAGTTTTACCATCTGCCAGCGATAAAATTTTAGCGGCTGCTGTATTTACAAAAAACATCATTGATTTGTCTTCGCGCCATACTTTTTTGTTCATAATGATATAATTTAATTAGTTGGAAATCACAATATTTTTAAGGGAATGAAACGTCTCTGTTTTTTAATGGATCAGGAACTCAAAAGGGTAATATCCATACGGATCAAAAATAAAACAATTATGTCAATTTATCAATAAGAGACATAAGGAATTACAAACTGACAAATTCATATTCAATTTCATCTTTAATTGTTAACTTCAGGTATCCCGGATCTTTATATGTATCTGTCAGTGCATCAAGGGTTATATGGGTCGTATTGCCAAATTGAACAACATTTCGTGCATGGTCGTGTCCTGCAATTACCATATCGATCTGATGTTTGATGCACAATTCCATTAATACTCTCAGCTCTTCAACAAACGGATTTGTACTGGTGGTGTGTCTTATCCTGAATAAATTATTGTGAGTGAATATTATACAATACCTGTGCTTATGGCGTTCGGTTTCTAAAATTTTTTTCAGCCACTCAAGCTGGTCTCTTCCCAGTGTGCCGCCGGCTGTATCTGTACAGATAAACAGGTCAGATGCATTGGGTGTACTTACGGTGAACAGGTAGGTAGTTGAGCCAAACAACGAATAAAACTGTTTCCAGCCGTCAAAATAGAGATCATGGTTGCCTGCTACCGGGAAAGTTAAAAGATCGTCGTAATTGCTGAGTTGTTCATAAAAAGTAAGATAATCCTGTTCGTGTCCGTTTGTCAGGTCACCGGCCATGACTGCAGCAGTGGCATTCATGTTAACAGCTGCATCAAGGAACAGCTCCGGGTTTTTTGTACTTCCCACATGACTGTCAGCCATAACAGCAATATTGTATTCATCTGTTGCAACATTTATCTCTTTGTAAGGATTCTCAGAATTCCATTTCACGGATTGCTCAAAACGGCGGTCAACCGATTCGTATGAAAAGAGGAATCCCCGCATTTCAAATTTGTCGCAAGCTGAAAAAATAAGGTTGCAGGCGAGTAATATTATTATTTTTTTAAGTCCGGTTTCCATATAATTCCTGTTCTGAAGAAAAAACCAAAATAATTCGCGCTTATATTCAGTGATCCCGCGCTTTTGTACCACGATTCAATATATAAAGTAAGGGGAGAGCTAATGTCGTACCTTCCCTCAATATTTACCATCGGATTGGTCTCCTGATTTATCAGGAAGTGGTCGGTATTTGTTATTGATGCCCCGGCATTCCATTTATGTTCGGGCGGTTTTAATGAATATTTTATCAGGTAGATCAGGTTCCAATTTTCACTTAATTTTTTATTTGATGTAATATCGTGATCATTTTCCGCCCTGTTGGTAATATGATAAGTTTTGAATTCAGTCCCCAGCTTATAATGAAAGTGTTTCCTGGGAATATTTATCAGTACTCCCCGGTTTGATTCATGTATTAACGGTGAAAACGGATTATACAGGAACAGCCCCTGGGTTTCAAACAGAAACTTATTAATTGAGAACTCCCGTGCAACAATCAGGCTTCCTCCTGTAAAGAAACCGGAACCTGCATTTTTAAGATCAAATTGTGCACCTCCTTCTACCCTGAATTTATTTATTTGATATGATCCCAGGACAGAAGATTTGATAAGCAGTCCCTCAGAAACATTGTTTTCCCCGGCATCAATATAAGTTGACAATGTTATCTGAGCCTGCATCCTGGCTGAAAGCAGAAGGATCAGGGGAAAAATAAGGCAGTATTTAAATTTTGATTTCACCTTTCTTATCTAACTGTTTCAATAAATTGTCCGGCTGTCATAACCGGCAACTTTGAATTTTTAAAATCTTTTAAATTCCTTGTTATAATTAATTCCTGTTCGTTTTCTATCGCAGTGTAATATTGTAATCCATCTTCAAAATCTGAAAAAAGCTCATCATTCAAAGCTAATCCAATTATTTTATCATCAAGAGGCAATATTTTTACAATCAGCCTTAATTTCCTTAAAATTGATTTTACCTTGTTTGAATCCATTTGTGTTAATAAAACATAGTTTGTATTAGCTATGGTCAAAGAAGAGAGTGTTAATTTAATTTGCTTTTTATCTGCCAGTGAAAACAGAACTGCGGCCTCTTTAAAATATGGTTCTCTTCGGGATAATAAATCGATCACAATATTTGTATCAACGAATATTTTTTGCATCCGTTTAAAATTTTATAATTTATTAAAAATAAGCAAATTAATGCTGGTTTCATTTATACTTTTTTATTAAATAATCCTGATACTCTTTTTTGTAATCAAAATCAACCGGTAAATCAACCACCCCTGTCAAACTCTCCACCAAGGGGGTAATGGATGTTTCTTTCTCAATGTTATTTTGTTTAGTAATATGACTAAGGTAAGATTCAATTATTTTAGAAAGGCTGATCTTGTTATTACGGGCATATGCTTTAGCCCTCTCAATAACAGCACTGTTTAATCTTAATGTCAACTTTGAATCCATAGCTTTTAAATTTAAATACGTACAAATATATCAAATTTATACGTCATTTGCAATAGTTTTGTTCATGAGAATTTAATATTTTCAAGGTGGCCGCATTTTGCGATATCCCGGTTTTGATATAAAATCAATAAAATATTTGGTATCAGTAATTTATCAAATTAATGATTTATGGTGTTGAACTAATTACACTTTACTATTGTTATTAGTTTATAAAATCTTAGGTTATGAACAAATACATCAGGTACGACAAATTGGATAAGAGCCTTAACTACAGGTCATCCGGCACTGTTAAATATCATGTATCTCATGAAATGTTTGTTGTTCCATGGCAAATTGAAGAGCAAAAGGATACCAAGCCTGTTAATAATAAGAAATAAACAGGTTTATCTATTTGACACTTATCAAAAGATCACAGGGGAGGTTACAAACGGGCATCAGTAATAGCTGCTCACTCAGGCAGGATGAATTACTGTGAAGAGATGTTTGGTATTAATGCTGAATTTGGTAAATTTACCCTATAATCAATCAATTGTGGGTTATGGAAAGGAATTTAACTATTGCAATTATTCTTATAGCTTCAATCACTATCGGCCTCTCCTGCCTGAACCCTGACAGGAAGGATGACTCTGGAAATCAAAACCCGAAATTTCAGTCCGCAGCAATAAATTATCAGAATTATTGTGCCGGCTGTCATGGCGATAACCTGGAAAAATTCGCTGCAAAGGAGTGGATGGATGAGGAGGGGTCGGCCTCAGCTTTTCAAAGTATAAAATATGGCATCGAAGATATCGGTATGCCGGCATTTCAGAAAACATTTTCAGATGAGGAGATCGAGGCTTTGGCTGAGTATGTTAAAAAAGGAATTCCTGAAGATAAGGATCTGCTGAAGCCTGCTGTTACCCCGGGAGGTGTTGTTGAATCGGAGGTACAGAAGTTTGTGGTTGATACTGTAGTTTCAGGATTGAATGTTCCGTGGGGACTTGCATTTTTGCCCGGCGGAGACTTGCTGATCTCAGAACGTGAAGGGATATTGTACCGCTTTTCTGACGGAAAATTGTCTGATCCGATACAGGGATTGCCTCCGATAAAGGCATCCGGACAGGGAGGATTGCTCGATTTGAGCCTTCACCCTGACTATGAAACGAATGGATGGATATATTTTTCCTATTCGGCACTGGCTTCCGAGAGTCCCAGGCCGACAGGCAACACGGCTGTGATGCGTGCCAGGCTGGAAGGTAACCGGTTAGTTGACCAGCAGCTGTTATTCAAGGGAGTCCCCGACACAGACCGGTCACATCACTTTGGTTGCAAACTGGCATTTGACGGCAAGGGGCATCTTTTTTTCGGCATAGGTGACAGGGGACAGCATTTTGATTTTCCGCAGGAACTTGATAATCATAATGGCAAGATACACAGGATCAATGATGACGGGTCTATTCCTGCAGATAACCCGTTCGTTAACCAGGAGGGCGCAATGGCATCTATCTATTCTTACGGCCACAGAAATCCCCAGGGAACAGTTATTCATCCTGTAACCGGAGAGATATGGGTTACCGAGCACGGCCCGCGGGGTGGCGATGAACTGAACCTGATTGAGCCCGGACTGAATTACGGGTGGCCTGTGATATCTTATGGTATTAATTATGATGGTACTATTCTTACCGAATTAACAGAGAAAGAGGGAATGGAACAACCTGTTTTTTACTGGACTCCCTCTATTGCTCCCTGCGGAATGATATTTGTTACGGGTGACAGGTATAAGAACTGGCGTAATAACCTGCTGGTCGGGTCGCTCAGATTTAAATATCTTGAGAGGATGGTGATAAACGGACATTCAGTTATGCACAGGGAAAAGCTGTTGGAAGATATCGGCCGGGTACGTAATGTGGTTGTCAGTCCTGACGGGTATATATATGTTGCCATTGAAACACCCGGTAAGATAGTCAGGCTGGTGCCGATTGAATGAAGACAGTTCGTATTTACTTATATTTCGTATTAATGAAAAACTCCTCCGTAAACGCGGCACAATATCTTTATATTAAAACATTTTTGTTGTTGCTGGTTTATATTATGCCATTCGGAATATCAGGGAGGGAAGCTCTCTATGCACGTGATGAAGGAGGTGTTTATAACGAGCCAGCTGATTCAACTCTTCTGATCGATGAGGTTATTGTTGAAGCATACCAGATCTCCGGCACCCTGCGCCGAATCCCGGGCAGTGTTTCTGTGATCTCTTCCCGGGAGAGGAGGCTGACTGACGGATATCATCTTCCAACCCTTCTGAATACCCTGCCCGGTGTTCAGATGCAAAGCGGCACTCCTGTGACCGGAAGGATCGTGATCAGAGGCATGGGCAGCAGGACTCCCTATAATACTAACAGGATAAGAGCCTGGCTTAACGGCTTGCCTGTTACCGGTTCAGACGGGGTCTCCTCTGTTGAGGATATTGATATGCAAAGCCTGGGAAGAGTGGAGGTTGTTAAAGGGCCCTCCTCAGCACTGTATGGATCCGGATTGGGAGGCAGCCTCAATTTGTATACCCCCTTTTTTAACCGGGATACCGCCAGGATGAGATTAATGAACGGCTCTTTTAACACATGGGATATGCACCTCTCTGGCAACCGGAATCTAAAAAATACCAATCTCTGGGGCAGCCTGAGTCATTTGCAGACCAGTGGCTACAGGGAGAACAGCGCTTACAGGAGAACATCCCTGCTCTCTGCAATGAGTAAAAAGGGGCCGATATGGTCGGCTGATGCCACGCTGTTATTATCTGATGTAAAAGGGGGTATTCCCAGCTCACTCACTAAAACCATGTTCGAAGAGTCCCCGGAGTCTGCTGCGCCCAACTGGAATGCAGTGAAAGGTTATCAGGAATTTACCAGGGTTTTGGGCGGACTGGCACTGACAATGAGGCTCTCTGAAAGTGCAGATAACCGGTTTACTATCTTCGGACAATGGAATGATAATTATGAATTGCGCCCGTTTAATAATCTCGATGACCAGTCTGTAAATTTCGGACTGCGAAACAGGTTAAACATTCACGGAAACAAAGCTGACCTGGTTGCAGGATTTGAAATTATGGGCGACAGCTACAAATGGACGCTGGACAAGGATAATCAACTGATAAATAAAAACCGTGAAAACAGATCACATTACCAGCTTTTTGCTGTCTCTTATTTCAAGCCTTCGCCGGGACTTCTGGTTTCGCTTGCAGGAGCAGTGAACCATACCCGTTACCGTCTTACTGACCTGTTCCTTCAGGATGGTGACCAGGCGGGAGAATATAACTTTCCGCTGTTAATATCCCCCAGGGCGGGTATCAGCTATGCCGCCGGCAGAAGTGTGGTGCTTTATGCATCTGCAGGACATGGGTTCTCTCTTCCCTCACCCGAGGAGACATTGTTGCCCGAAGGTACGATAAATACAGAAATTAAACCTGAACAGGGTATTCAGGGTGAAGCAGGAATAAGACTGGATCTGACTGAGAGAAGAGTGAATCTTGATGCTGCTCTCTACTGGATTGAACTAAGAGACCTGCTGGTGACAAAACGTGTCACGGAGGATATCTTTACCGGTATCAACGCAGGAAAGACACGTCACCGGGGAGTGGAAATAAAGATGCATAATAATATTTTTGAAAAATCAGGATTTCCCGGAAGGTTGGAGTCACTGGTCAGTTTTTCCCGTTCAGTTAATACTTTCACAGACTTTGAGGATGATGGTAAAAGATATGACGGTAATCATCTGCCCGGAATTCCAAAACAAAATATTCAATTGCAACTGATATGGAATCCTTCCCTCCCGCTCGAACTGGTCACTCATCTGGGGTATACAGGAGATCAATATCTTGATGACGGAAATTTTAAAAAACAATCGGGATATTTTCTGGGAAATATTAAACTGACTGCTGCAATGCCGGCAGCAAAATTTCCGGGACTGAATTTTTTTGCAGGGGTAAATAATTTTACAAATACAAAGTACGCTTCAATGGTAGTTGTTAATGCTATTGCAATTGGTAACAATGAACCGCGTTATTATTATCCGGGTTTGCCTTTAAATGTTTATGGAGGAATTTCGATCAGTTTATAATGCAGATTAAAACAGGGACCCTGTAGGATAAGAAAATCACGTGCGAATTAAAATTTATACTGTTAAAATATATAATTTTGATGAGGTAAAAAGATCTTTAGCATTTTTTTTCAGTGGTGGCTTTTTTGTCCCGACTTTAATCAGGATCGGTTAAAAGGTTAAACGAGTCAGGCATTATCCTTAACATGATTAAAATAGTTATATGACGAGTTCTTTCTCATATCTTTTAAATAATAATTTCAATGTTTAACTAAATTATATTCACAATGAAACAAAAAATCCATGAGAATGCCCCTGCATCCAATGCTATTTACGGACTTGGCTTTATCGGTGCTGCCGTTTATTTCATTATTAATGCTGCCAGTTTTTGGGCTGGTGTTCTTGGTTTTTTAAAAGCCATAGTATGGCCGGCATTTATGGTATATGAAGCATTCAAATATCTGGGTATTTAAGAAACAGGGTTATTTCCGGCTGCAGATATTTTTATTCAAATTCTTTCCGGGGGATCTGCTTTTTGTTGAACTTCCACAGGAAACGGACCGGTAGCCTCTCCTTTGTAAAGACTTATATGAGGGAAAGGGATCTCTATATTCTCTTTGTCAAATGCCTCTTTGATTTGCTGAAACACTGAATTTTTAACAGTAAGAAAGTTCGATCTCTCCGCCCAGACTCCAACGAGTATATCAATACCGCTCGCACCAAAGCTTTGAAAGATTATTAACGGGTTTGGCTCATCAAGGCATAGTGGATTGCTTCCGGTTACATTTTCAATTATGGTTTTTACCCTGGTGAGGTCTTCTTTGTATGCCACACTGACCTGTATGTCTACCCTGCGAATCGGGAACCTGGTCAGGTTTGTTAATTCTGTGCTTATGACCGTCTGGTTAGGTACCCTGATAAGAAGATTGTCGAAAGTCCTGATTTTTACAGATAACAGGTCTACGCTGAAAACTGTCCCTGTTTTGTCGCCTAACCTGATAATATCACCTATTTCAAACGATTTTTCAGAGACGAGAAAAAATCCGCTTACTATGTTTCCGATACTGGTCTGTGAAGCAACACCTATTACGAGGCCGATGACACCTGCCGCACCAAAGAGAGCAGCCAGGTTAATGTTCATTTCTGAAATTACAACGAAAAACAGTATGATAAATCCTGTATACTGGATTATTCTGTTAATTATCATCTTTCGCTGCCTGGACCACCTTGCAGGTAAGAGTTTATTCACAATGAAAGCTATAAGGTATATTATGGTAATACCGGCAGCCAGTATGATCAATACCTTAATAAATTTCTCAAGAGTATCAGCGTTTAAATATTCCGACCAGTTGAAGTTCATAACTCATGTTTGTAAATGTTCCTGATAAAATGAAAATTAATATTAAGCAGATTCCTGGAAGTTTCATTACGGGGCCTGGCCAGTATTTCCGGCTTTTCTCCGTGGAATATTTTTGAATAGTGATAAGATGCCGAACTTATGACATCTTTTCCTTTATACTCAACTAACAGAGAACTGGTTATAATGCTTCCTTCATTTTGGTGGAGAGTCATATTTTCACATCTGATTATAAGACGCTGTACTTCCAGAACACCGGGTGAGTTATTATATATTACTACGGGACAAACAGCCTCCATTCCTGTTGTTTCTTTTTCTTCAGGCGACATTGTGAAATCCTGTCCCAATGCAAATGCGGGTTCGCCATTGAATACCTCCCCAAACCATGTGTCAGAGAGCCTGGTGACAGAGTATTCCTTAAGCAGGTTTTCCTGCTGCACTTTTGAAAAGTAAACCTGCACTGATAAAGGGATCGTAAGAAAAAAAGTAAGTTTCTGTCCTGTAGAAACATGCAATCTGCTGCCCTTAAAGACAAGAGGCTTCTCCGGAAGGGCAGGTATGATATGTAAAGAATTGGATTTTCCTGTATGAAAATATTCCCCTTCTGAGAAATCCGGTCCATTTTCTGTATCAGGTTGATATAAAAGGACCCATCCCTCTTTTGTGCGTTTAACACCCAGTGAAAAATTATCTGAAGTAAAAACCCTCTGTTCACCGGGTACGAGCTGATGTTTTCCGAAAATAGGCTTTGCCCGCATTTTATAATATTTAATATTCAGGATAAAAATAGAAAAGTTTTATCAATGTAGCTCCGCATTACAGTTAAAAAGCTATCGGAACATACTGCGTTTAATATATACCGAAGCTTGCAAGTATTATTGCAGGTATTGATGATAAAACAGGTAACAGCATAGAAGTTATAAAGATTTCCAGATAGGAGTCTTTATGAGATAAGCCGGTGATGATCAGTAAAGTAATTACAGCGCCGTTATGGGGCAGTGTGTCAAGTCCACCGGATGCCAGTGAGGCAATGCGGTGCAGGGCTTCCGGATTTATTCCTGATTCTGCTGCCATTTGACTGTACTGGCTGCCCAGGGCTTCGAGGGCAATTCCCATCCCTCCTGATGCTGACCCGGTTGCTCCTGAAAGTATATTTACTGCAACAGCCTCTGATATAAGCGGGGATCCCTTAATTCCCATGACAAGTTCCGTCAGAGTCTGAAATCCCGGAACCGCTTTGACAACAGTCCCAAATCCTACAGCTGCGCTCGTGTTTATAACTGCCATAACAGAACCAGTTGCACCGTCACTAAACGTTTTGGTAAAACCTTTGTATTTTTTAAAGTTAAGGATCATAGTCAGTATAATTCCTGATATTAATGACGTTATGATATCCCATTTGAGTAAATTGAGGGTAATAATTACCGAAAACAATGGCAGTAACGATATGAAGGGATTGGGTAAGTCTTTAACCTCTGCCTGTTTCCCGGTGATTTTAGCCTCCGGCTCTGTAAATATCTCCCCCCGGACTGTTAATTTCTTTTGCCTCCATAAAAGATATGTGTATCCAAGGCTAAACATGAACACTGCAGCTGTAAGTCCCATGACAGGAGCTGCCGTGGGCGGGGTGTTGAAGTATTCGATCGGGATCAGGTTCTGTATCTGGGGTGTTCCCGGCAGGGCGGTCATGGTGAAGGTAAAAGAACCCAAAGCAATCGATCCGGGTATCAGTTTTCTTGAAATATTGGCCTCCCTGAACAGAGCAAGAGCCAGCGGATACATGGCAAAAACAACTACAAAAAGGCTTATCCCCCCGTATGTTAATACAGCGCAGCCGATTATTACACCGAGGATTGCCCTTTTAGGTCCGAAAATATTAGTTAAAAGAACAGCAATTGATCTTGCCGAACCGGTATAATCCATCAGATGGCCGAAAATTGCCCCAAGCATGAAGACCGGAAACCAGGATTTTGTAAAATCCACAAAACCTGTCATATAAATATCTTTGTATGCAGAAAGAACGGGCAGGCCTCCTGTAAGGGTGACCACCAGCGCCGATAAGGGAGCAACCCAGATAATTGAATACCCCCGGTAAGCCAGGAACATAAGTAATACTAAGCTTATTAATATACCATACATATAGTTCGTTAATTAATGGTCAGCGCCGGATAATCAAAACCCGGAGAAAACCTTCTTTTTGCCCCACAATTTATACAAAATCTTTATTTTACAAAATATGAGTCTGCTCCCAAAAGGGTGCAAAGGGCTCTTTTAGGTAAATTATATAAATTCATTATGTTGATTTTTAGCTATCTGTGAAAATTGAAAAATTTTCTCTTTATTTTTTTTCACTTTTTAAACCAGGCTGAAATTTGCATTTAAATAAATTTATACATATTTGCAGTATAAGTTATAATCCATTCTTTAAGAAGTATTTAAAATGAATAATGAAAAAATAGTTATTGCAGGCGCCTGCAGAACTCCGATCGGCAGCTTCGGGGGATCCTTGCTGGATGTAAGTGCAGTCGACCTGGGAAAGATAGTTATTGCAGAGGCGCTCAGGAGAGCAGGTATTTCCGCTTCGATGGTTGATGAGGTACTTATGGGATGTGTCCTTCAGGCCGGACTGGGACAAAATGTTGCCCGGCAGTCATCAATAAAGGCAGGTATTCCTGTTGAGGTGCCGGCATCTACGATCAATATGGTTTGCGGATCAGGCCTGAAAACAGTTTGTATGGCTGCGCAGTCAATCCTCTCCGGGGATGGAGAAATAATTGTTGCCGGTGGTACCGAAAATATGAGTCAGGCCCCTTACCTGTTAAAAGAGAGCAGGTGGGGGTCAAAAATGGGGAATGTCCAGATGGTCGACTATATGGTATATGATGCATTAACTGATGTTTTTAATGACTACCATATGGGAATAACTGCTGAGAACCTGGCAGAGAAGTTCCATATCTCAAGAGAGGAGCAGGACAGTTACGCTGCTATGAGTCAGCAGAGGGCGGAGAAAGCCCTGAACAATGGCATCTTCAATGATGAGATAGTCCCTGTCGGAGTGGAAACCAAAAAGAACGGATTAAAGATCATTGACCAGGATGAGTTTATCAGGTGCGGAACGACTGTCGAAAAGTTGTCAACCCTGAAGCCTGCATTTAAAAAGGATGGTACCGTGACAGCGGGAAATGCATCAGGGATTAATGATGGTGCGGCAGCTCTTGTCATTATGTCTGACAGTAAAGCAAAAGCGTTGAATATTAAACCTCTGGCAAAAATATTGTCTTATGCTTATGTAGGAATTGAACCTTCAATAATGGGATTTGGCCCGGTTGAAGCCTCCAGGACTGCACTTAAAAAGGCAAACCTAAAATTAGAAGATATCGGCCTGATTGAGGCTAATGAGGCATTTGCTGCTCAGACGCTTGCTGTTGCCGGAGAATTGGGCTTTGATAAAAGTAAAGTTAATGTGAACGGCGGCGCTATTGCACTTGGACATCCTGTGGGGGCCAGCGGTGCCAGGATCCTGGTTACATTACTGTATGAGATGCAAAAAAGAGATGAACGTTATGGAATGGCTACACTTTGCGTAGGCGGAGGAATGGGTGTTTCGATTGTAGTTGAAAGAGAGGCTGACAAATGACAGTGAAATTTTCAGACGCAAGAGAAGCTGTTAAAGATATAAGACCGGGCAGTACACTTGCTACCGACGGTTTTGTGGGAGCTGCCTTTCCGGAAGAGCTGGCAGTTGAACTTGAAAAGAGATTCCTGGAGACAGGCTCACCTGATAACCTGACACTTGTCTATTGTGCCGGACAGGGTGACGGAGGCAGCAGGGGTCTGAACCATCTGGGCCATGAAAAACTGCTGGGCAGGGTTATCGGAGGGCACTGGGGACTGGTACCTGCAATTCAGAAGCTGGCTGTTGAGAATAAAATAGAAGCTTATAACCTGCCACAGGGTGTTATGTCGCAGCTGTTCAGGGATATAGCTGCACATAAGCCGGGATTGATAACTCACGTGGGACTGGGAACTTTTATAGACCCAGAGCTGTCTGGTGGAAAACTTAATAGTGTAACCACTGAGAATATTGTTGAGAGAATTGCTGTCGATGGTAAAGATTATCTGTTTTATAAAACATTTCCTGTTGATTATGCTTTTCTCCGTGGTACCTATGCAGATGAAAACGGGAATGTCTCTATGGAAAAGGAGGGTTTCAGCCTTGAAGTACTTTCTGTGGCAGCAGCCTGTAAGAATTCTGGTGGCAGGGTTATCGTGCAGGTAGAAAAGGTTGTCAGGGCCGGCACGATCGATCCGAGAATGGTGAAAATACCGGGTATCTATGTCGATACTATTGTTGTTGCCTCGAAACCTGAATACCATATGCAGACTTTCGGCGAGCAGTATAATCCTGCCTATTCGGGAGAGATTCAGGTGCCTGCCCGCCAGATCAGGAGGATGGAGTTCAGTGAGAGAAAGATAATTTGCCGCAGGGCTGCAATGGAGCTGCAGCCGGGAGCGGTGGTAAACCTCGGCATCGGAATGCCCGAAGGGATATCTTCTGTTGAAAATGAAGAGAGCAGGGCAGACAGGTATATGATGACTGTTGAGGCCGGACCGATTGGCGGTGTGCCTGCATCCGGACTTAGTTTTGGGTGTTCTGCCAATCCGGTGGCTATCATAGACCAGCCTTACCAGTTTGATTTTTATCATGGCGGAGGTATCGATATGGCTTTTCTCGGACTTGCACAGGTTGATGCACAGGGGAATATCAATGTGAGCCGGTTTGGAAAACAGATCCCCGGGTGCGGTGGATTTATCGATATCACACAAAATGCGCGTGAGGTGGTGTTTTGCGGGACTTTTACAGCATCAGGACTGAAAATTGAAGT
>CAZBWK010000040.1:0-34303 GCA_964495655.1 uncultured Prolixibacteraceae bacterium
GAATAGCCCTGCCTGATTTGCCAAATAAGTTTATCTGTTCCTGCCAGCAGGTTAAACCATTTTTCCCGGGTAAGAAATTCTTTTTCATTTTCGAACTTATAATAGAAATCCAAAAAAAATTTCAGCGTGAATTCGGGAATTACATCAAGCTTCCTCAGGTCTGTCCCGTAGCACACTTCACCTTCATGCAGCGGATTCACAGCTACACCGGGAATACTTTGCGGGGTAAAAACAAAGTCCCCCAGTTTCGGATCCGGGGCGCCAAGTACCTGAAAGGGGAATTCAGTTCCCCTACCGACACTTACACTTGTGGCTTCGAAAAAACACAAAGAAGGGTAGAGTCTGATTGCCAGATCGTTTGGCAGATTAGGTGAAGGATTAACGCTTATTGAATAGTTTGTTGAGTGGGTGTAATTTTTTACGGGTATAATTGTAAGCTCACATTTCCGGGGAGCCTTATGCCAATGTTCCCCGTTGATCATGAGAGCCAGCTCTCCGACAGTACAGCCGTGTACAACAGGTATCGGGTGCATTCCCACAAATGAAGTGAACCCGGATTCAAGAACAGGACCTGCAATGTAATCACCGTTAGGATTAGGCCTGTCAGTAACGATCATTGGTATTCCTTTTTCAGCACATGCCTCCATCACAAGATGCAAAGTTGAGATGTATGTATAAAACCGGCATCCTACATCCTGTATATCAAAAAGGATTATATCCACTTCGTCAAGATTTTCAGATGATGGTTTTTTATTATTCCCATATAGGGAAACAATAGCAATCCCGGTCTTTGTATCTATACCGTCATGAACTATCTCTCCGGCAGCTGCTTCACCACGAAATCCATGCTCCGGGGCAAATATCTTAGTAATATTTATATCATTATCAATCAGAAAATCGACCAGGTGCACCTGGCCTGTAAGTGAAGTATTATTCACAACCAATCCTACCCGTCGGTTTTTTAAAAAAGGGAGATACTTCTCCGGCTGCTCCGCTCCTGTCAGAATTTTGCCACTCTCTGCCTGTCCGCAGTTTAAATAAAAAATAGTTGAAATAAAAATCAGTAATATTTTTACCATTAGTTATTTTTTATCGCGTTATAAGTTAAGTGCACAGCTAAATATTTTCACTTATTGCAGGTTATTTTTATGGTTATGAATATATCAATTCAGCAAAATTGAATGATCATTTACCGGCAATTATTTAACTCTTGCCGTGAGCGGGTCTATTCTTCTTCCTTTTTACCTTCTTCCTCCAATTCTCCTTTCGCCGGTGTCGCACCACTTTCCAGTCAGGCCCCTTTCCGAGCACTTCAGGAATCTTCAGCTTCATGATCTCCATCTCAATAAGCTTTTCAATACTCTGAAGTTTTATCATGTCCTTTTCATTAACAAGAGTCAGTGCTACTCCGGTAGCATCGGCCCTGGCTGTCCTGCCCACACGGTGTACATAATCTTCAGCATCACCGGGAACATCGAAATTTATCACCAGGTCGATACCTTTTATATCGATACCCCGGCTCAGCACATCAGTGGCAATAAGTATTCTTGTCTGACCGGCCTTATACCTCTGTAATACTTTTTCCCGTTCTGACTGTTCAAGGTCAGACGATATAGATTCAGCATTATAGTATTTTTTTAGCGAACCTGTAAGTTCAGAGACTTTCTTTTTTGTTGAACAAAATATCAATATACTGCTGTAGTCAGGTTTATCGGCAATTAGTTTATTAATGAGGGCTGTTTTCTGATTATCATAGCATAAATAAACTGCCTGCAAAACCCCCTCTGCCGGTTTCGACATTGCAATATTGATCTCTGCCGGGTTATTGAGGATTTTAGTTGCCAGAGACCTTATACCGGGAGCCATTGTAGCGCTGAACATAAGTGTTTGCCTTTTTTTAGGAATAAACGAAATGATCTTCATTATATCTTCATAAAAACCTATATCAAGCATACGGTCAGCTTCATCAAGGATAAGGTAACGAATTGTATCAAACTTAACATATCCCAGATTCAGGTGTGCTATTAGTTTTCCGGGAGTGGCGATAACAATATCAGCGCCTCCGGTAAGGGCTTTTTTTTGCTGTCCCCAGTCTTCTCCTGCGCTGCCTCCGTAAATTGCAATAGAGTGGATACCTAAATTATATCCAATTCCCTGCACCTGCTGGTCAATTTGCAATGCAAGCTCCCTGGTAGGTACCAGTATCAGGGTGCTGGTAGGGCTTACCCCGTTATTTAAGATCAAATCAAGAACAGGAACTACATAAGCGGCAGTTTTCCCTGTACCTGTCTGGGCACATGCGATAAGATCTTTCCCTTCAAGGATTAACGGGATAGTCTGCTCCTGGATTGGGGTTGTATCTCTGAACCCCATATACGAAATCGCTTCTATAATAGCTTTGTCTATTTTTAAATCGCTAAAATTCATTTAAATAATTATATTAACATCAGTATTACAGTTCTTGCAAATTCCTTTAAAGTCCGGCTGACTAACCCTGATGCGGTAATGCCCTCTCTCAATTATAAGAGCACCGCAATTCGGACAATATGTGGAAGACCTGTACTCATCTGATACATTACCCAGGTACACATGATGAAGAACTTTTTTAGCCAGGGCAAATAACTGATGTAATTTTTCAACCGGTGTAGGGGGCAAAGTTAATCTGTATTGTGGAAAATAACGCGAAATGTGCAAAGGAATTTTCTCCCCCAGCTCCTCAGCAATCCATCTAACCATAGATTCAAACTGATCCGGATCATCATTTAAACCGGAAATTACAAGGTTTGTTATCTCCAGATGTTTACCGCTCCGCGCAATTAACCTCAGCGACTCAAGGACCGGTGCCAGGCTCGCTTTTGCCTGCTTACGGTAGAATGAATCGTCGAAAGACTTAAGGTCAATATTAAATGCATCTATCAAAGGGATGAGTTCATGTAATGGTTCAGGATTTATATATCCATTGGAGACAACCACATTCTTCATCCCTTTACCGTGTGCCAGCCTCGCAATATCGGTCATAAATTCATAAAAAGTAAATGGCTCATTATAAGTGTAGGCTATACCAATGCTATGCCAGTTTCTCTGAGCCTTTTCAATAATCTGTCCGGGTGCAATCTCGTGAAATCCCCGGAAATCGCGGGCAAAGCACTGGGATGTGCTGTAGTTCTGACAAAAACTGCAATGGAGGTTGCAGCCAACCTCTCCTATTGAAAATATTTCCATTCCGGGATAAAAATGATACAATGGCTTTTTTTCAACAGGATCAACCCCAACTGCCGCCACCCTGTCATAAACGTGTGTATAAAGAGTTCCCCCGATGTTTTCACGCACTCTGCAGTTACCTGTCTGACCATCTTTTAACCGGCAATTTCGGGGACATAATCTGCAAACCACCTCATTATTACCGGTCTTTTCATAAAAAAGTGCTTCCTGCATAGATCAATACCTTTTATCAAAGGTACAAAAAACAGTTCAATAAATGTAATCTGTCATGATCAGGATCTTCCGTTCAACGGCATTTTCATTATTTCGGGCGGACAGTATCAACGATCAAAAAACATCCCGCAAAAAACCGGGATATGAACGCATCAACAATTTTCTATTAGCCAACTGTTTTTAATTCAGTATATCCTCAGGCATTTTTTTTAATGGCCGTATCCGGATTGTTTTTATGAACAGTTCACCTCCTTCAGACTGTAACTGTATCTTACCGTCCGAAAGGGGTAAAACATGGCCATTTTCTACCTTCCCCGTATTACTATTAACCATCACGGTCTGCCCGTTCACAACATGTACAGAGCTTCTTTCAAAACAGTAGAGATCAATTGTATTCCATTCACCTACAGGATTTTCAGCATCCACTGCTTTTCTGATCGACTGACCGTTATGATCTCTGCTGAATTTTTTCACTTCCCCTTCCTTTGAATACCTGAATCCGTCCTCAATCTCAACTACAGATGTTTCACAATATGTGTTATTCATCAGATAAGTATCGCCCATTCGTTCATGCATTAACTGGCATTCGATATTAACCATCCAGGTTCCCAATGCTTCTCCGAAAGGTCCGAAACTGTGATAGAGCAATCCGCTGTTCCGGTTGGTAAAGACCTCATCTCCCCATTTAAAGACAAGCTGCAGATGATAATTTGAAAAAGTATCCCTTGTTGCGAGCGACCCGTTTATATCTCCTGAAATACGGATCAGCTTTTCGCCGTTCTCCTCAATTACTGAGAATACTTTATCAGTTGTGGCTGTTTGTGCGAGGTTGTCAAAACCCTTTAGGGGTGTACCCAGATACTTATCCCAGTTATCAAGGTTTTCCCCGTTAAAAAGAGGCTGCCATGGTTGCTTTGTACAAGAAGTTAAGGCAGCTGCGATAAAAACAATAAAAATAACCAGATTCAGTTTTTTTTGCATAGGTCAATTTTTTAATTAGTTAGTGAATTTCAGATCTCTCCTCCTTAAGTATCTCTTTTGCCCTGTCAAGGATAGCTGTATCGTCAAGAAGCACAATCCCGCCATTGGGCCCCGGTTCCATGTGGATACCCACAGCTGTTCCGTTTGTGTAATTAGCTCCTCCAAAATAATTCCTGACGGTTTCTTCAGTAATTTCAAATTCATTTGCAATTTTCCTGATAGAACCGTCAGGTAAGCTGTCTTTGATCTTTCGCAGCTCGTTAAAAGTTATTTTACCCTCCATGATCATAAATAATTTATTTTGTTTTATACTAATTTAATAACATTATGGTGACCTTGTAAAATTAAAATTATTAATCAAATAAAGCCAATTCTTATCATATAAGAATCCTTAAAACTCCCATTAATTTTTATACGCAAAGCTCACATCTCTTGTTTTTGTACACAAATATCTGATATTGAGTCAATACACTGTCTATAAGCTTTTTAATGGTATTAGATCATATCCTGTTTATTAACTATTTTTAATAATTATTATACTATTTTTCAACAGAGTCATAAACTGCCTGGTGCATTGCTGTTCGAATGTTCAGACTGCTTAGCTTAAAATTGTTACGTGTCGGGTAAACGCGGTTCGACATAAAAATAAAGAGCAGGTTACAATCAGGGTCTGCCCAGGCAAATGTACCTGTATAGCCGGTATGCCCGAAACTGTTTTTCCCGGCACTTACTGCAGGAAATGCATCTTTCAGACGGTTCTTATGATTATCTGTCAGTGGTTTATCAAAACCAAGTGCCCTTCTGTTAAATGTATTTGGAAACTGTACCCGTGTAAACTCCTCAACTGTTTTCTCGGAGATGTATCTGTTTCCACCGTAATATCCTTTCTGCAGATACATCTGAAAGATCTTCGCCATATCAAGAGTTGTACCGAAAAGTCCGGCATTACCGGAAACACCACCCAGCATTGCCGCACCTTCGTCATGTACAAAGCCCCGCAATTTTTCGTTCCTGAAAAAATCATCAATCTCGGTAGGTATGATTTGTGTGAGGGGATTGTGCAAATAAGGATTATAAGTTACTGAATTTGCTCCAAGCGGTCTGTAGAAATTTTCTTTTAAGTATTCTTCATAAGGCATTTGTGCCAACTGCTTAATAACCTCAGGCATGAGATGGAAGCACAAGTCTGAATAGAGATACTTCTTCCGGGGAAGTAATTTAACATTTCTGATTGTGTCATAGATCGCCTGCCTGAAATCATTATTCAGATACAGTTTATCCGCAACTCTTACAGAAAATTTAACTGTCGGGTGGGTAGAAAATATATCCCTGCTCAAATTTCCCTCCTCATCAAGAGCCATTCTCCAGAAGGGTATCCATGACGGCATTCGCGACTGATGTGTTAAAAAATCACGAACAGGTATCTGGCCTCTGTCTGTTCCCTTAAAATCAGTCCAATAAAAACTGAACGGAGCATCAATATCTATTTTTTTTTCATCCACAAGTTTCATTATTGCAGGCAGAGGACCGGTGACTTTGGTCAGCGATGCCCAGTCGTATATATTATCAGGACTCACTTTTTGGTCATTTTCATAAGTATGGAATCCGTAGCATTTATGAAAAATCACACTCCCCTCCCTGGCAATCAAGACCTGGCAGCCGGGGAACGCTTCATTGTCTATTCCCAGATTTGCAAGCGAATCTATTTTTGAAGTAAGCATCGCAGAATTTATCCCTGTCTCTTCAGGGATTGAAAAAGCCAGGCTGCCATTTTTTTTTACACTGATACCGCTGTTGATCCCAAACCTGTCATCTATTGTAACAGGAAGTCTGCCGGTAGCGTCGAATGCTCCAAACACAAGCTGGGCAGCAAGTTCCTGTGTTAACGGGTTATTCTGGTATGCAAGTATTAGTCCGGCGGCATGATGAATATTCTCAAAATGTTTCAATGCATAGGCATTACCGAAAAAAACAACCACACATCTATTGTCACGTATGAAATCTGCCACTGCATTCCGCTGAATATCAGTCGTTCCATATCTTCCTGAGGGATAAATATCTATTCCCTGCACTCCCGCAATCACAAGATCATAATTATCTAATTTGATTCGTAAATTACCCAAATCCCGTTCTGAGGCATTTTTCGACAGACTGTAATGGTCTGTCCCGGCGTACTTATCAAGCATTTTCTGAAAAGGTGAGATCTCTCCCGAACCTATAATAACAGATGCAATCTTCAGGTTAACCAGATCCCGGACAGGCAATGAATTCTGGTTTACCAGCACCGTCATTGAACTCTTTATGAGCTTGCGGTTTGTAACTTCAAAATATGGTGAATTCAGACGTGCAGCCAGATCCTTTGTAGCTGCAGGCCGGTAATTATGCAAGCCGGCCCACCTTTTCAGAGCAAGCACTCTTCTGCATTTATTTTCAATAACCCCGGCAGACAGCTCTCCGCTGGCAATTGCCTGTTTAACTGCATTTATGGCCTTTTGCATATCCGGAACAAAAACTACGATATCGTTTCCGGCCTTTAAAGATTCCACCTCAATGCTTTTGTTTCCTGTCTGTACCCCTTTCATATTAATGGCATCGGTAAAAACAATTCCATTATATCCTATTTCTTTTCTCAAATAGCCGTTGATTATCTTTTCCGAGACAGATGCAGGCTTTCCTGAGGGATCCAGGGCCGGCACATTCAGGTGGCCTGACATAATTCCGGTTATCCCCTGTTCATTGAGATAACGAAAAGGAAAACTTTCCAGAATATCAATACGTTCTACGGGGTGGCTGATCACCGGCAACTCGAGATGTGAGTCTGCACTGGTATCCCCGTGGCCGGGAAAATGTTTCGCCACAGCTACGACTCCTGCATCCTGCATTCCTCTGGCTAAATATCCGGCCTTTCTTGACACATTGATCTTATCTTCCCCAAAAGAGCGGAAGTTAATAACCGGATTTTGCGGATTGGTATTAATATCGGCAACAGGTGCAAAATTTACAATTAATCCCATCTGTTTCATCTGATTCCCGATATCTCTCCCCATCTGATAGATAAATGTTGAATCAGTTACTGCTCCCAATGCCTGTGCATAAGGGAAAGGAGAAACACTGTCAATTCTCATTGCCAGTCCCCATTCCCCGTCAATGGCTGTAATAAGGGGAACGGCCGATCTCTCCTGAAACTGATTTATATAATTGGCAGTTCTGGCCGGACCTCCCTTCATTACAATTATCCCACCGGGTTGAAATTCCTCTATTATACTGATCATGTTGTTCTTTGCCGCTTCGCCCTGCACCGGAAAAAAAGCCGGCATCATCAACTGGGCAATCTTCTGGTCAGGGGTGAGTTTATTCATCACCTGATCCACCCAGTGGTCGTTCATCAATAATAAAAACGCAGGGTCATCAGTACCGGAGGGATTTTCTGCCCTTACACCGGTAAAAAATGTAACTGACAATATTGACAGAAACAGCAATGCTTTACTCTTCATCTCCTGTTATAATTCTTCTTTTAACGTTTCGAAAGCGTATAAAAATATCAAAAAATACAGACTATTTCAAAAAATATGGCATTGCAGCTTTTCAGAAGCTGGCCGGGATAGCCATAATTAATTATCTATTAAAAGGATAGTACTTACAAATACTTTAATATGCTGTTTTTCCAATTTAGTTCCTAATTTTGCATGAAACGAGTATGATGAAACGTGTAGTTATAGGACTCTCAGGAGGAGTAGATTCAAGTGTTGCCGCCTATTTACTGAAACAGGAGGGTTATGACCCGGAAGCCCTGTTTATGGTTAACTGGCACGACCGCACAGGAGCAGTCACAAGCGCCTGCACCTGGGAAGAAGATGCGCTGGTAGCTGAGATGGCAGCTAAAAAACTGGGTATTCCGTTTCAGATTGTAGACTTGAGCGAAGATTACAGAAAGAGAGTAGTGGAATATATGTTCAGTGAATATAACGCCGGACGAACACCAAATCCTGACATCCTGTGTAACCGTGAGATCAAATTTGACTCTTTCCTGAAAGAGGCAGTAAAGCTTGATGCCGATTATGTCGCAACAGGCCATTACTGCAGAAAAGGGATTACAGAAAAGGAAGGAACCCCGGTTTACCGTCTTTTAGCAGGTGTTGACCATGATAAAGATCAAAGTTATTTTTTGTGCCAGCTGAATCAATATCAGCTATCTAAAGCCCTGTTCCCTGTAGGAGGACTCACAAAGTCAGAAGTCAGGGAAATAGCCAGGCAACAGAACCTTCCCACTGCTGAGAGAAAAGACTCCCAGGGGATATGCTTTGTGGGGAAAGTTGACCTCCCCACATTTCTGCAACAGAAGCTCGAAGCTAAAACCGGAAATATTATTGAGATCTCATCAGGTTTCATGTCGGGGAAAAAACAAATTGAGGTAAATGAAAATAATTATAAAAAACTATGCTTCCCCTTTCCTTTTAAACCATGGAACGGTAAAATGATCGGCGAACACAGAGGAGCCGGCTTTTTCACTATCGGCCAGCGTAAAGGACTGAATATCGGGGGATATAAAGAGCCTCTCTTTGTTATAGGCACTGATGTTTCCAGAAATATTGTCTATGTCGGCGAAGGGCCGGAACATCCGGGCTTGTTCCGGCCCGGACTATTCATTAAAAAATCTGATATCCACTGGGTACGTCCCGACCTGCAAATGGCTGCAGGAGAGAAAAGGCATTTCGACATCCGCATAAGATACAGGCAGCCCCTCGAGAAGGGCATGATGCATGTCAGGGACGACGGAGCATATATCATATTTGAAAGGGAACAGAGAGGGATCACTTCCGGACAATTTGCAGCCTGGTATATTGAGGATGAACTGATCGGTTCTGGTGTAATTATGTAAAAATAGTGTAAATTCGTCAAAAAAAAAGATATGATAAAATCGATGACAGGGTTCGGCAGATCAGAATTTGAAGTAAACAACAAAAAAATTATATTGGAGATTAAGTCACTGAACAGCAAGCAAATGGACATTAATATCAGGATGCCGTTAATTTACCGTGAGAAGGAGCCGGAAATCAGAAAAAAGATATCAGAAAAGTTGTTACGCGGAAAGACAGACCTGATAATTTACATTGAAAGCCATGGTGAGGACTCCAACTCGAGAATCAATGAGCAGATACTGAAAAGTTACTTCCGTCACATAAAAAAGATCAATGAAGAACTAAACTTGTCAACCGACAACAGCACGCTGCAATCCTTACTTAAACTGCCGGATGTTATCAAAACCGAGTTTGAATCTCTGGATGAAGACGAATGGATGGAGTTAACCCGGAACCTTGAGAAGGTACTGAATGAGACAGACAATTTCCGTTCAAGAGAGGGTGCAGCGCTTGAGGCTGACATAACAGATAATATAAGCGGCATCCAAAGATTGCTCAACGAGATAGAGCCCTGCGAATTACATCGCATAGAAGCAATAAAATCCCGTCTGTGGGAAAGTCTTAACAAAGCCAATCTGAATGGGAGCATTGACGAAAACAGGTTTGAACAGGAATTGATTTATTACCTCGACAGAATGGATATAAATGAAGAAAAGGTAAGACTCGGCAATCACTGTCAATACTTTATTGAAACAGTTTCACAGGAATCCCCTAACGGAAAGAAACTCACATTCATCGCACAGGAGATAGGACGCGAGATAAACACTATAGGATCAAAAGCGTATGACAGCAATATACAACGTATTGTAGTCCGGATGAAAGACCTCCTTGAAAGGATCAAGGAACAATTGTTAAATGTTCTGTAAGATGAAGGGAAAATTAATTATCATCTCAGCCCCTTCCGGATCGGGGAAAACCACTATTGTGAACCACCTGCTCGGGCAGGAGTTTAATTTAACTTTTTCAGTTTCGGCAACAAGCCGTCAGCCAAGGCCCGGCGAAGTAAACGGAAAAAATTATCTCTTTCTGACAAAAGAGGAATTTAAAAACAGAATAGACAATGGTGAATTTCTGGAATGGGAGGAAGTGTATGACGGCATATATTACGGCACTCTGAAAAGTGAGGTTGACAAGATAAGAGAAAGCGGTAAAAATATAATTTTGGATGTCGATGTTGTCGGAGGTCTGAATATTAAAAAAATATACAGGGAAAAAGCTCTGGCAATATTTGTTAAGCCTCCTTCACTTAAAGAATTAAAAAACAGATTGAAAAAGCGTTCCACTGAAACCTGCGATAAAATCGAAATGAGAATAAATAAAGCACAGGAAGAGTTGCTTTTTGCCGGCAGGTTCGATGCCGTGATAATAAATGACAATCTGCAAACCGCCCTCAAGGAGGCAGAAAAACTGGTTTCCGACTTTATTTCACGGCCCTGGTAAATTTTCATTACAATTATGCGGCTATCTTTATTTAAATTAACTTTACTGAAATTAATCACTTCCATTTGACGGGTTATGAAAAGTACCACAAAGAGATCTTATTCGGGGAACAAAATCGGACTCTACTTTGGCTCCTTCAATCCAATTCATATCGGACATCTTGCAATCGCCAACTACATGGTCGAATTTACCGAAACAGATATGCTCTGGTTTGTTGTTACACCTCATAATCCGCATAAAAAAAAGGTTAGCCTCCTTGATGGTTACGACAGGCTGGAAATGGTACACCGGGCAGTCGGGGGAGATGAAAGATTTCAGGTCTGCGATATAGAATTCTACCTGCCAAAACCCAGTTATACCATCGACACGCTGACTTATCTTACTGAGCGTAACCCCTCAAAAATATTCAAGCTGCTGATAGGATCTGACAACCTTAAAAGTTTCCATAAATGGAAAAATTTTGAATCAATCCTTGAACACTATGGTTTAATAGTTTATCCCAGACATGATTTTGACAAGTCAAAAATGATGCAGCATCCCGGTATAATCGTTGCTGAAAAAGCGCCAATGATGGAGATATCCTCATCTTTTATACGGAACGCAATCAGCCAGGGGAAAGATGTCAGGCATTTTCTCCCCGAAAAAGTATGGAAATACATCAATGAAAAAGGATTCTATCATAAAATCCCACATAAAAAATAATATTAAAATTGCATAGGTATAAAAAAAACATACAAGAAATTCCCCGGGAAAAAAATTTAATGCCCTCTCTGAGAAAAGCCAGGATAATACTGCTTTTTCCCCTCGCTCTCCTGAGACTGATGCTCATATTCATCATATCCCTGGTGACCGTATTATCCGGCCGTATCGGACTCCTCCTTTTCGGATTCAGCAGAAGGTTGCAGTCAACCGTGATGCAGGCCTGGGGTAAAAGTATTTTATTTATCTGCGGCATTAAAGTCCATAAAAATAAAATTCCCCGTGCAGGCAATTTCATCATTATGCCAAACCACCGCAGTTATTTAGATATTTTTCTTATTGCGGCATATACACCGGCTGCCTTTGTAGCTAAAGCAGAGCTTATGAAATGGCCTTTACTTAAAACAGGCGTCAGGCTTACAAATTCCATTTTTGTGACGCGCTCTGATCCGAAAAGCCTGATCTCGGCGATGCACAAGATCAAATCCTCAGTTGAAAAGCAAATACCGGTAGCTATATTTCCTGAGGGAACAACCAGTAAGGGACCGTTAACCCGTCCCTTTAAAAATGGAAGCTTTAAAATTGCTGCTGATGCAAAAATAGCTGTAATCCCAATGGCAATTCATTATAACGACGACAGGGATTCGTGGGTAGATGACGACAGCTTCATTGGACATTTCTTAATACAGATGAGCAAACCGGTAACATCAGTGAATATCACTTACGGCACTCCTGTTTATAACAGCAATAACAAAACGCTTCAAAAAGAGACCAGGGAACAGATTGACCGGATGCTCAGCAAATTGATCAATAAAGAGGCGCCCTGATCATCTGTTGCCCCGTTTAAACAGATAATATACGGGGATACCCGAGAGGGCTGTTAGGATTGCTATTGTTGACTCCGCCGGCCTTTCAAAAAAGGCCAGGACAAGAATTGACAGGCTGATCACAATAAAGAATATATGTGTCAAGGGATACCCGGGCAGCTTTAGTTTACTCCTGCCCCTGATACGCAATATGAAAACCCCGGCAACGGCAAGAAGAGGGAATATGCCCAGCGAAAACCCCATATAAGCCAGTATCTGTTCAAAAGTACCGCTTAACACCATAACAATAGCGATTGTTCCCTGCAGAGCAAGCGCAAGCCTCGGAACTTTGTATTTAGGATGCACTATTGATGCAAATTTAAAAAAGAGGCCGTCACGCGACATCGAATAGTAGACCCTGGGACCTAAAATTATGAATGCACTTAATGACGAAAAAAGAGCAAAAGAGATCAGCAGTGAAATAACTTTCCCTGCGGCCCCTCCAAAAGCATTTCCAGCAGCCATTGCTCCAATTTCAGGTTCGCCGGCCATCTGTTCAGGAGGAATTGCATATACAAAAAACAGATTTATTAACAGATATAATACAGTAACTACTCCTGTGGAGATCAACAGTGACCGGGGGATGACCTTCAGCGGATTTTTTATTTCAGAACCTATATAAGTTGCCGCATTCCAACCGCTGTATGAAAACATAATAAACATAAGCGCCAGTCCTGCCGACTTCCAACCTGAGAAATTAAAATTAATCCCTCCCTGCGAAATAAAGCTTTTAAAATCACCCCTCCCCACCGTCATCCCGGCCAATACCAATCCTGCCAGCAACAAGATCTTAATAATGGTCAGTGCATTTTGCACTCTGGAACCCACAACCACCCCTCTTGAGTGCAGAAGGGAGAAGATTAAGATTATAAGTACAGCCAGGAACCTGCTCAATGATTCGTCGCCGATTCCGCTTGACAGCAACCATGATTGAAAACCGGGAAATGCCCAGATAAAATATCGGCTGAATCCTATTGCTGATGCTGCAATAGGTGCAGAGAACCCGACAATAAGAGAGAGCCAGCCGCTTAAAAATCCCGGCAGCGGGTGAAACAGCCTCGATATAAAAGTATATTCTCCGCCTGCTTCAGGGAAAGCAGCCCCGAGTTCGCTAAATGCCAATGCCCCGCAAAAAGCAGTTATGCCGCCCAGGAGCCACAAAGCTAACATAAGAAGAGGATTGCCAAGCATATCCATCAGAAAACCTGTAGTTGTAAATATGCCGGCCCCGATCATATTGGCCACAACAATATTAATCACTGCGAAAAGGCCAAGTTTCCGCTCCAGATCATTGCCCTGAGTCTTCAATTTATAATTATTTTTCAGCAGTTTTATAACTGACAGAAAGTCCTGAACGGCTTTTACCTGCAAAAGTAGTTTTATAATTATCCAGGCTTTCAATATATTCTAAAAAATCGCGTACCCCTCTGATCCGCATTGATGTATTATGCGCTGTGTAACACCCCCCAACCTCCAGCTTTGGGTCCAGCGCCAAAAAATAATTTTTATACCAGTATTTATCGGCATCACTGAAAACAAAATCAAATTTACCCTGCAATGCCGGCACAAGTTCATGGGCATCCCCCAGTCGCGAATCAATATATTCCTCCACACCGGCCTTTTTGAAATTGGCTTTTGCCTTTAAATACCTTACTTTATCAATTTCAATGGTAATGAGTCTGCCTCCTGTCTTGCTGAGCGCCCATGCCATCCATATTGCCGAATGGCCTGTGGAGGTGCCAATCTCTAATGCTTTTGTATAATTATTTTCAATAATAAGATCATAAAGGATCCTGCCATCGGTAACAGATACATTCATATCCCTCCAGTTATTGGCATTATCTTCAAGGAATGTCTTGACTCTCCTGTCAAGATCATTCTCAACCTCAGGGTACTGGCCCCTTGAATTGCATGATAGAAAAACAAAAATAAAACACCAGAAATATTTTAAATCCATAATGCTCTGATTATACATTCAGGATAAAGATAAAAAATTTGAAATAAATGGCTATACTTTTAAAAACAAGTTTAGTTGACGTTTAAAAAAAATATTAAACTGATCTCCCTGTCTCCGGATGATGAGAGCAGATACTAACTGTTAAATGTGGAAAAAAAACCAATAAGAAACAGGCTGCTTCTCGGTAATAAACCGGATTTTTTCTATTTTGCAGCGGCTTAACAAAAATCCCGGCCGGCGGCCAAACTTATTAATTTTATGAACAGGAAAATTACACTGATAACCATTTTAATTGCAATACCGGTATCTTTTGCATTCATGCAACTCTGCACTTCCACCGCATCCGGTTTGCAAAGCCTGCCTGAATATGAAGCAGAAACTGAAGAGACAGAAGATAAGACACTCGAAATAAAGGGTATACTTAATGAATATGATAAAATCATAAGTGAGGAAATAACTAATTCAGGAACAGTCGGATCTGCAATTGCCATAGTTTATCAAAATCAAATTGCCTATTTAAAGTGTTTCGGGGTCAGGCAAGCGGGAGAAAATGATCCGGTCAATGAAAACACAATTTTTCGACTGGCATCAGTTTCCAAAACAATTACCGGTGTACTAACAGGCATTTTGGCAAGTGAAGAGGTAATTGGGCTTGATGATAAAGTTAGTGATTATATCCCCGGGTTCAGGCTCAGGAGCAGGGAAAATTCAAGAGAGTTATCACTTCGAAATATATTAAGCCACACTTCAGGACTGGCTCCTCACGCTTACGACAACCTTGTTGAAGAAAAGGTGACATTACAAAATATAATAAACCTGCTCGACAGGGCTGACATAACAGCAAAACCGGGCCAAATGTACAGCTATCAGAATGTGATGTTCAGTCTGATCGACCCTGTTATAGAGACAAAAACCTCAAAAAGTTACTCCGAGTTAGTAAGTGAGAAAATTTTCATTCCCTTCGGCATGGCCAATGCATCTGCTGATTTTGAATCATTTAAGAACAATGACAATAAAGCAATTCCCCATGTTATGCGGAACGGGCGTTATATTCCGGTCAGGCTTAACGACAGGTATTACAGTACTGCTCCGGCTGCCGGAGTGAATGCAAGCATATCTGACATGGCAAATTTCCTGCTTACTTTGATTGATTCAGAAGATAAAGAGCCTTTCAGCAATATTTACCAAACTGTATTCACGCCCCAGATAGAAACGGGTGGCAGAATGAGAAACTGGCACAATATCGATTCCAGACACTATGCCATTGGATGGAGGATCATTGGATGCCGGGGCCGGGAGGTGGCCTACCATGGGGGTTATGTTCAGGGCTACCGCGCTGAAATTGCATTATGCAGAAATGAAAAAGCAGGCATTGTCTATCTGTCCAATTCACCACATCTGGTTGCATCCAGATGCATACCCTCTTTTCTGAACCTGCTTTTCGACTACCTCGATACCAAACCGGTATTTACATCAATAGGCGAAACTGCTGCCCCCCAAAAACTCTCTCAATAGGGAAGTTGGCGGAATCTCTTCATCTTCAACAGGCTTGAAATAGGATAAAAATTTAAGGAGCCTCATTGCCTCCATATATTCCTGCTGATTCTCAAGCACCTGTTTAAGCAGTGGTTCAGCATACTTTTTAAGTACCCCCAGCTCGTATAATGTCGCCGAATTAAACATCACATCGGCGTTTTCCTGGTAAGGAAAAATATTCCTTTCTTCACCTCTCCTGACGGAAGGCCAGCGTCTGATAGTGTCGGCAGCTTTATAACCGCGATACTTACTGTCCCGGATAATTCTCCTTATTAACCGGTTATCCGAAGTGGATATATAAGATTGCTCATCGATTGATATCTGGGTAAGGGCGGATATAAATATTTTATATGCCTGACTGCTGTGTACCCGGGTCAGCAGGCGGGGATTCATACCATGTATCCCCTCTACAATGAGGATATCCCCCTTCCTGAGCTGTAACCTGGCGCCATTCATATACCTCTTGCCCCGGTGGAAATCGAATTTGGGCAAACGAACCTCCTGTCCTTTTAAAAGTTCAACCAGCTGTTCGTTAAAAAAGTCAATGTCAACAGCTTCAAGAGCTTCAAAATCGTGATTGCCATTTTCGTCGACCGGAGTATGCTTACGGTCCACAAAATAATCATCCAGGGATATCTGATATGGCCTCAACCCGTTAACGGCTAACTGGACACCGAGTCTTTTACTGAACGTCGTTTTTCCTGAAGCCGACGGGCCCGCAACAAGAACGATTCTGATCTCACTGTTCTTTTCATGTATCAGGTTGGCAATTTCGGCTATCTTTTTCTCATGAAGAGCTTCCGAAATTTTTATTATATAGCCGCCCTGCTTATTCAGAGTGAATTGATTCAGATGTGATATCGTCGACACATTCAGTATCTGAGCCCAGTCTTTATGCTCTTCATAGATTTCAAAAAGCTTATTCTGGGCTGTCACTTCATGTAACTGATCAAAGTTTTCGGGATCAGGAACCCTCAGCAGAAGTCCGTCAAAATATTTGATCAGTCCGAAGTTCGACAGATAACCGGTTGACGGCAAAAGATGCCCGTACATATAGTTACCCTGCTCCTTTAAAAAATACAAACTGGAATAGAGGTGCCCCTGCTGTTCAAACAGCCTTGCCTTTTCATTCAGTCTATTATCATTAAGATATTTAATTGCATCTTCCGAAAGCAATCCCTTTTTTACAAATGGTATATCCTGCTTTATCAGTTCATGCATCTCTGTCTTTATCTTTATAATTTCACTTTCAGTGATCTCCCTGTCAAGTTCCGGCAACTCGCAAAAATAACCGTTGGATATTCCTTTTGTAACTCTGAGAATTGCTTCAGGGATGGTCTTTGCCACGGCAGCATAAAGTACAAAGATCAGGCTTCGGATATACATCTTTATGCCATCAGGATGAGAAACATCAAAAAATTCTATGTGTTTAGGCTTTACAACACAAAAAGAGAGTTCCCGCACCTGGTTATTGACCTTAGCACCACAAATAAAATTATCAAGCCGGATATGCAGATCCCTGCTTATCTCAAACAGAGATGTTCCAAGGGGATATGTGTGCTTCGACCTGGTATTCTTACAATAAATTTCTACCTGCTTCATTTTATATTCGTTTTATTTGTTAATCCAAACGGACTGCTTTTTATACCACATATACGATCATTACCGCCTATGCCTCTCCCCTGACAATCAAGTCAGGTTCCTCTTTCAGAAATTGTGCTGTATATGAGTTGGGGTAATTTACTATCTCTTCAGGAGTGCCGGAACAAACAATCTCCCCACCCTGTTTGCCTCCCTCCGGACCCATATCTATTATGTAGTCGGCTGTTTTAATAACATCCATATTGTGTTCTATCACTATCACTGTGTTTCCTTTATCCACTAACCTGTTAAGTACACTGAGCAGCACCCTGATATCTTCAAAATGGAGTCCTGTGGTAGGTTCATCCAGTATATAAAGTGTCTTACCTGTATCGGTACGGCTAAGCTCCGAGGCAAGCTTGACTCTCTGGGCTTCGCCGCCGGAGAGGGTTGTGGATGACTGGCCGAGGGTAATATATCCCAATCCCACCTCCTGGAGGGTCCTTAACTTCTTAACGATTGAAGGTATATTTTCAAAAAAGCCGACACTCTGATTGATGGTCATCTCCAGAACGTCACCTATGGATTTCCCTTTATACCTGACCTCCAGTGTCTCACGGTTATACCTTTTCCCATTGCACCTGTCACAATGCACATAAACATCCGGTAGATAATTCATCTCCACTAGTTTTAAACCTCCCCCCTGACAATCTTCGCAACGTCCTCCCTTTACATTAAATGAAAAACGGCCCGGACTGTATCCTCTTATTCTGGACTCCGGGAGCCGGGCAAACAGGTTACGTATATCTGAAAAAACTCCCGTATAGGTAACAGGATTGGATCTCGGAGTCCGGCCAATGGGAGACTGATCCACCCTGATAACTTTATCTATATGCTCTATTCCCCCGACTGAATCATAAGGAAGAGGTTCCTGCACTGACCTGTAAAAATGACGGCTTAAAACAGGTTGCAGAGTTTCATTTATTGCAGAAGATTTGCCGCTTCCCGACACCCCGGTAACACAAATGAAAACACCGAGAGGGATATCAAAAGTAATATTCTTAAGATTGTTCCCCCTGCAGCCGGTCAATCTCAGCGCCTTGCCATTGCCACTGCGGCGTAATGCCGGTATCTCTATTCTCCTTTTGTTATTCAGATAATCAGAAGTAAGTGTATCTGATTTCAGAATATCTTCCGGGGTTCCTGCTGCAACAATATCACCGCCATGTCTTCCGGCATAAGGCCCCATATCAATCAGCCAGTCGGCATGAAGCATAGTGTCCCTGTCATGTTCCACAACAATAACAGAGTTACCGTTATCTCTGAGATTTTGAAGAGCATGTAAAAGTTTAAGATTATCCCTGTGGTGTAGCCCTATGCTCGGCTCATCCAGAATATAAAGCACATTGATCAGCTGTGCACCAATCTGTGTGGCAAGCCTTATTCGTTGTGATTCACCCCCCGACAGGCTTTGGGCAGCTCTGTCGAGCGACAAATAATCAAGACCCACCCCCAGCATAAATCCTAACCTGTCGCGAATCTCCTTTATCACTTCGGTACCTATCAACCGCTGTCGTTGGGTTATTCGCTCTTCAATATCTTTTAACCATTCATTAAGCTCATGAAGGTCCATCATAGCAAGTTCAGAAATATTTTTTCCGTCTATCTTAAAATGCAGAGACTCTTTTTTTAATCGTCTTCCGTTGCATTCAGGACAAACCGACGTTTTCACAAACTGGTTCGCCCAGTGAACGGCTCTTTTAGAAGAATTATATTCCCGCTGTGCATCAATATATTTAACAACCCCGTCATAACTCATCATATAGTTAATATTCTTTCCCAAAGGGGTATTCTTCAAATGCAACCGTTCATTAGTGCCAAACAAAACTGCATTTAGCCCTTCTTCAGAGATATTTCCGACCGGAGTTTTTAAGGTAAATCCGAATATTTCGCCGAGCGCTTCAATTTGCCAGAAAATCAAGGAATTTCTATAGAGTCCGAGGGGAGCAATCCCTCCTTTGGCAATTGATCTGCCTTTGTCAGGTATAATTCTGTCTATGTCTGTTTCATTTACAATGCCCAGTCCGTTACAACGGCGACATGCACCCTGGGGGGAGTTAAAAGAGAAATCATGAGGCGCAGGTTCATTATAGGAAATACCAGTCGACGGACACATTAACAAACGACTGTAGTATTTTATCAAATCAGTATCATGATCACGGATCATAATAATACCATGCCCATGCTTCATGGCGATCTGAACGCTCTCTTTCAGGCGGTCCCGACTGTTATCATCCACAACAAGCTTGTCAATTACAATTTCAATGAAATGATTTTTATATCTGTCAAGTTTATGATTATATCTTATTTCAGTTATTTCGCCATCAACCCTGACGTTAAGAAATCCCTTACGCCTCAGTTGTTCAAACAACTCACGGTAATGTCCTTTTCTGCCCTTTACAACAGGAGCAAGGATATAAATACGTTTACCTGAAAACTCATCGTTGACAAGTTTGATGATCTTATCTTCGGTATACTTTACCATTTTCTCTCCTGTATTGTAAGAAAATGCCTCCGCCGCACGGGCAAAGAGCAAACGAAGAAAATCATAGATCTCGGTGACTGTTCCGACAGTGGAACGAGGGTTACGGGAACTAACCTTCTGCTCAATCGAGATCACCGGACTCAATCCTGTTATGCTGTCAACATCAGGCCGCTCAAGCATTCCAAGGAATGACCGGGCATAAGCCGAAAAAGTCTCTATATATCGTCTTTGTCCCTCTGCATAAATAGTGTCAAAAGCCAGCGATGATTTACCGCTTCCGCTCAGTCCGGTAATAACTGTAAGCTTATTCCTGGGTATCTCAACATCTATATTCCGCAGATTATGTACCCTTGCTCCGTTTACAACTATTTTTTCTGTACTCTCTTCCTCAACAATCAGTTCAGCAATATTCTTTGTCTCCCCCATACATCATTAAATATTCCGGGTTCATTTAAACAACATTAAAAAAAATTCTCAATCAATAAGCGGGATCTCAATATGGTAAGATTTTTTTTGGTTATTTGAAAGAAAATTATCCCGCAACCATGGATTGAATTCTTTCAGCAGCTTATAGTTGATTCCCTGCTCAAGGGCAAAATCGGCAAAATTATCAATCTTACTGTCAATTATAACCTCCCTTGTAGTCACAACCGGGTATTTCTCCTCCTCTTTCACAACAAAATTATAGGACTCCGGTTCTTCGAGTATTAATTTTAATGCAAGTATTCTAAAAAGATACCTGCTTGTTTCCTGATTAAAAAGGATATCATAGTAAGAACTGCTCTTCTGTCTTTCCATTTGCCGCACCACTCCTGCCATACCGGCGTTATAAGAAGCAGCTGTCATGGACCATGAACCAAACTTTTTATAAGCTGACAACAAAAAATCACAAGCTGCATTAGTAGATTTATGGATATGGTACCGTTCATCAACTTCACTGTTTATTTCCAGTCCGTATTCTTTTCCTGTGGAACGCATGAACTGCCAAAGCCCGACTGCACCTGCCGGTGAAACAGCCCTGGGATTTAATCCGCTCTCGGCAACTGCCAGATATTTAAAATCATCCGGAATACCCTTTGCCTTAAGCACAGGTTCTATTACACAAAAATATCTTGGCACTAATTTTATCAGCCGCAATGTCTGGGAGTGAAAATAGGAATTGACCAGCAGCTCCCTGTCGAGAGCTTCACGAATGTCGAAACGGCTGACAGGTACAGGCTCGCCGGCAAAAGTCAATGAATCGGGAATGGCGACAGATCTGTACTTCACCGGGTAATTTACTTCTTCCGGTTCAGTATTTACGTTGGGATCAGAACCCATTATCATAACTAAAACCGCACCACCTGCAATGATGGGTATGAATATTTTTAATATGTTCGCGTATCTCATCTTAATATGATCCATTAAAATTATTAATCAATAGTGCTTTCAGGGGTTTTCTACCCGGTGCCCCCGAATACCGGTACAAAAAAATTTCAAATAAAAAAATTGCTGCAGATCATCTCATTAAATCAGAAAAAGCAAAATTACATTTTTACGAAGAGAAAACAACCATTTATTCATTCTGATAATGTTAAAAGATTATTTAACTTAGCCCGGAAAAAAACATATGAGACACATTGCCCTTATCTTCACTTTAGCATTAGCTATAATCCATGATATCAATGCACAGGAGCCTATTGATTATTTTTTGCCGCAAGACCTGGAATATGATCAAAATATTCCCACACCTGAAAAATACTTCAGGCAGCAATTAGGAGAATGGCATCTCACACACGACCAGGTGCTCAATTATATGAATGAGATAGCTGCAGTCTCAAACCGGGCTGTTATCAGTGAATATGCCCGTACTTATGAGAACCGGCCCCTTATTCATATCATTTTTACAACTCCTGAAAATCATGCAAGGCTGGAGGAGCTTAAAGAGCTTCATATAAAGTTCTCAAATCCTGACGAGGACCTTCCGCATGAAAATACCCCCCTGGTAATAAGTTTAAATTACGGCGTACACGGAAATGAGTCAAGTGCAACTAACTCATCGGTATTAACAGCCTATTACCTGGCTGCGGCCAAAGGTCCGCAAATAGACAAGCTGCTGAAAAACTCCATAATCCTGGTTGACCCATGCCTCAATCCTGATGGCTTCTCCCGACACAGTACCTGGTCAAACATGCACCAAAGTGCAACAGAAATGACCAGTTCTGATTCACGGCAATATCAGGAAGTATGGCCCGGGTGCAGGACAAACCACTACTGGTTTGACCTTAACCGCGACTACCTTCCGCTTGTTCACCCCGAAAGCAAAGGAAGGGTTGCCAGGTTTCACGAATGGAAACCCAACATATATACAGATCATCATGAAATGGGGCCGGATAACACCTTCTTTTTCCAGCCGGGTGCCCCAACCCGGTATAACCCGCTTACACCCCCTGAAAATAAAAGACTGACTAAAGAGATAGCTGAATACCACAGCCGTTTTCTTGACCGGATAGGATCACTCTATTTTTGTGAAGAGCAGTATGATGACTATTATGTTGGCAAAGGGTCCTCCTACCCCGACATTCACGGATCTGTAGGAATCCTGTTTGAACAGGCAGGCTTCAGGGGAAGGATAAGGGAAACTGTTAACGGCATAAAAAAACTCTCATTTGGGATCAAAAACCAGTTCACAGTTACATTATCAACACTTGAGGCAGCCATGGACCTGAAAGATGACTTACTGCTTTTTCAAAAACATTTTTACAGGGAAGCTTTACAGAAAGCAAAAGATGATCCTGTAAAGGCTTATTTCTTCGGTGATGCACATGATCCCGGAAAAAATGCAATGTTTGTTGAGTTATTAAACAGACACCAGATAAAGATCTATGAAAACGAAAAAGAATTTGAAGCAGAGGGGATAATATTTAAACCGGGCAGCAGCTATGCAGTGCCGGTAAATCAAACACAGTACACTTTAATAAAAAGCTTGTTTGAAGAGATAACCACTTTCTCCGACAGCACTTTTTATGATGTATCCACCTGGACTTTCCCCTATGCTTTTAATATGCCGTTTATTAAATCAGCTTCACTGAAAAATCATCAGATCTCTGCAGAGCCGGCAGTGCCTGTTTACCCTGAAGGTAAAGTGACAGGCGGGAAAAGCGATATTGCATACCTGTTAAGGTGGAGTCAGCACGCAGCGCCCGAAGCCCTGTACCGTATACAAAATGCCGGCCTGATAACAAAAACAGCTACAAAAGAGTTCTCTTTCAACATAAATAATAAAAATGAGTCATTCTCATATGGTACGGTTATGATACCTGTATCAGGACAAAAATCAGATACTGAGACTATCTATCAACTGGTTACAAAGGTTGCGTCAGCCACAGGAGCACAATTTTTCGGATTAAAAACAGGCTTGTCTGACCGGGGTATTGACACCGGCAGCGGTTCATTCATTCCTTTGCAGAAACCGGAAGTTTTAATGTTGGCAGGCAGGGGGGCCAGCAGCACCGAGGCAGGAGAGATATGGCATATGTTTGACCAGCGATTCCATATTCCTGTCTGTCTGACTGAAATAGTTAACCTGGCATCAGTCGATATTAACAGGTACAACACTATCATAATGCCGGGGGGGTCATATCCCGATCTAAGCAAAAAAGAGGCAGAGAAAATAAAAAGGTGGGTGGAAAACGGAGGTACCCTGATAGCAGTAAAAGATGCAGCTATATGGACTACAGCTAACAGCATAGGTTCAACAAAATACAAAAAAGGAGCAGAGCCGGATTCACTTATTCAGACAAACTATGAAAACCGCAATAAAGTGAACAGCCTGAATGCAATCGGAGGGGCAATTTTCAGGGCAGAGATGGATATCTCGCACCCACTATGCTACGGTTATACAAAGGAAGATATAGCAATTTTCAAAACAGGGGTCAGAGTGGCTGAGCCGTCGAATAACAAACATGGCGAACCGGTAAAATATACAGAAGATCCTTATCTGAGCGGGTTCGTTTCAAAAGGTAACCTCGAAAGGATAAAAAGCGCTCCCGTAGTTTCTGTTCAATCCTTTGGAAGAGGGAAACTGATAACACTCCATGAAAGCATGACTTTCAGGGGATTCTGGCTGGGCACCAATAAAATTTTTATGAACTCCGTATTTTTCGGAAAGACAGTAAGATAAAAAGGATTAAAACTCATAATAGAGGCCTGAATATAAACCTATCCTGTATGGCCTGAAATTGACATCAGGATTTTTATTAATAGAATTCATATAGTAATTCATCCTGGGTTCTAATGCTATTGATAAATGTTTCCCTAAATCATAGGTGACCCCAAGGCCAATGGAGGCAGAAAAATTAACCGTTGAAATATCCCGGGTTTTACCTATTTTTTGAAATCCGTGATCATTATTAATAAAGGCATTATTACCCACAACCAGTCCGGCGTTAATCCCTCCTGCCAGCTCAAGGTCAACACGTGAGTCCAGGATCAGGTAACGCAGGAATAAAGGTATTTCCACAAAATCAAACACCTGGGAAAATTCACCGCTGGTAATTAATGCGTTGGAGTAACTACCCGTTCTTTCAGGACTGGCTTCAATTTCGGCACCCTGCGGAATACTCTCAAACTCTATGATCCCTGCCACACTATTCATAACCATCCTGTTTTCCTCAATGTCTATATCTGTATTGAAATAGAGCCCCTCTCTAAATGGGCTTCCATTGTCCCCTGCCAATGCATAACTGGTAAAAAGCTGTGGAAGACTTTCTGATTTTTGTCCGTTCTGAACATAGTAGACGCCACTCTCAACGCTCCATTTTCCTTCAGTTTTGTAACGGACAGCAACGCCTGCACTGATATTGCCGTTGCCATCGGTGGCACTGTATGTCATATTATTGGCATAACCCCTGTCATGGCTGGCGGAATAAGAAGAGTAGCCCGGAGAAACATTCATACCCATTTTCCAGCTGCCTCCTTTTTTATCATTATCACTTTTATACCTTATATTTTCAGCGATCAACCTCTTCTCTGCTTCCGAAAAACCGGAATTCACACTATTCCTTTCTGCCGGCAAAACCTCATCTTCGTCCGTTAAAACAGATTTTGCCTCCAGACGGTTTATCCGGGGAGGTGAATAATTTTCAGGAAGTGATTGCAATCGGGTCTGTGAACCTCCCCCGGCCTTCTCTATTGGCCCTGAGCTTTCAGCAAGTCCTGCACTTCTTATGGTGCTCCGGTCAATAACCGGTTCCTTCGCTGTTTCACCGGTTGACATCATTTTTTTGTCATTTATATCAGCACCGGCGGCAACATCCGGCACTCTCTCCTGCAAAACTGATTCCTTTTCTGCTAAAAGGGATGCTCCCTTCTCAATGGTTTTATTATAATACCAACCTCCTGCAAATGCAATTGCCAGCATGGCTGCAACCGCTGCCCATTTATAAAAACCAAGTCTCCTGTTTCTGTGCTGCAATAGTAATTCTTCAAGGATCCCATCCCATATACGGGGAGGGGGTTCCATCTGAAAACCCTCCAGTTTCTCACGAAAAATCTTATCCATATTTATTTTCCCGTTCATCATGCAGGTAAATTTGTATTCAACTTCACCTCATCGTAAAGATCCCTCACTTTGCGTTTTAAAATATCCCTGGCACGCGAGAGATTGGATTTAGATGTGCCGACAGAAATATTCATCATTTCACTTATCTCCTGATGATTCATTCCTTCAAGTACATAAAGGTTAAACACCATACGATATCTTTCGGGCAACTGCCGGATCAGTTCTAACAACTCCTCTGCTTCAAATTTCTCAAAAATATTATCAGAAAACTGAGGTACCTCATGATCTCCGATATCTTCAACAGGGTAAAGAATATTATTCTTTCGATATTTGCTCAAAGCCACATTCACCATTATTCTCCTCATCCAGCCTTCAAAAGAACCTTCATGCCTGAAGCTGTCTATGCCGGTAAAAATCTTTATAAATCCTTCCTGTAAATTATCCTCAGCTTCTGCACGGTCCCTGGAATATCTCAGACAGACCCCGAACATTTTCGGAGCGAACATCCTGTAGAGTTTTTCCTGCGCACGCACATTACCCGAGGCACATCCTTTTATAATTTCTTTAATTTCTTCCAAATCAAGCCTGCAAATGTTCTTTCAAAAGTAAGGAAAAATCCTTCTTTATCCAGGAAAAATCGCTCCTTATAACCCTCAGTGCAAAAATCCCGGATCTGATTGATCATTCATTAGATGAAAAAAGATATATTTTGGTTGCGTTTATAAAAAGACGCAACCTTTTTTTCTTCCGGATCATCTTGTATAAAACGCGGAAATAATGTAACTTAATGATACAATTTTCGAATATCACTAAATACAATGAACTCAGTACCATGAAAGCAGTAAGTTTTTTTTCTGTCGTTATAATTGTTCTTTTTCAATACGGGTGCAGTATGCCGGAAAATAGTTATGTCGGTGAAATGAAAATAACAAAAAAAACAGCCTCACTCATTAAGGCCGGAAATGAATTTGGCCTGGACCTGTTCCAAAATATTTATGCTTCTGACAAAGAAAATGACAACATTATGGTTTCCCCCCTGAGCATAAGCCTGGCTCTGGCAATGACATACAACGGCGCCGACGGCCAGACCAAATATGATATGGAAAAGACTCTCAGGGTTTACGGATTGTCTTCTGATGATATCAATAATTCATACCATGATCTGGTTGAGGCTCTCAGGGATCTGGATCAAGAAGTACTCCTCCAAATTGCTAATGCTATCTACTATCGAAAAGATTTTGAGGTTGAAAGAGACTTTATCTCTGTTAACAAACACTTTTACAGTGCAGAGGTTGCCCCGCTTGATTTTAGCTCCGACGAAGCTTTAAGCACTATTAACGGCTGGGTATATGATCATACAAACGGAAAAATTGAAACAATAATTGATCAGATAACGCCCCTGCAGGTTATGTTCCTTTTGAATGCGATATATTTCAAAGGCACCTGGCAACAGGAATTCAACAAAAAAAGCACTGAAAACCTGCCATTTTACCCCGGACCAGAAGAAATGATACAATGTGAAACCATGCAGAGGCTTGACACAATACCCTATATGTCGAACCAAATATTCAGTGCAGTCAGACTGCCCTACAGCAATGGAAGTTACAACATGCTGATATTCCTTCCTGAAGCAGACAGAAATCTTCAGGATATAATTGACCGGTTAAATGATGAAAACTGGAAAGCATGGATGGATAGTTTCACTTTAAAAGAAAACGTTGACATTAAACTGCCGAAATTCAAATATGCTTATGAAATAATGCTCAACGATGTTTTAACAGAAATGGGAATGGGTATTGCCTTTACAAGTCAGGCAGACTTCACCGGGATAAACAGGTATGGTGACCTGCTAATTGATTATGTGAAACACAAATCTTTTATTGAGGTAAATGAAGAAGGCACTGAAGCTGCTGCCGTTACAGTAGTTGCTATTGAAAGAACATCAGCCGGCGGGCCTCAGAAAACTCCTTTTTATGTAAACAGGCCATTCCTGTATGTGATTACCGAGAAAAACAGCGGTGCAATTCTGTTTATGGGAACTGTAAAGAACCCAAACCCTGACTGAAGGAGACCGTCAGCTGAAGCAGACGGCAAAGAATAAGGGCTACGATGCATTGGAAAACATTGATATAAAAAATTTGAAACAAATGAAGGAATTAATCGCATTACTACTTTTATTTACATTATCAGTAAATCCATCCTGTCAAAAAAATGACACAGACACTAAAGGATTTAAAGAAATTGATCTTGATGAAAAATCATCCAGGCTGTTAGAGGCCGACAACTCCTTTGGTCTGAAAATATTCCAAAAAGTAAGGGAGAAGAGTGATGAAGAGAATATAATGATATCACCTCTGAGTATTTCAGTGGCGCTTACCATGGCCTATAACGGTGCAGAAGGAGATACTAAAAAGGAGATGCAGGAAACGCTTGAATTAAACGGTCTCACCGAAAGTGAAATTAACGGATCATATAAGACGCTGATCAATGCACTGCTCAAACTGGATGATGACGTCATATTCAATATTGCAAATGCTATATTTTATGCCGATATTTTTACGGTAAAACCGGGCTTCCTGGAAATCAACCGCAATGTTTATGATGCAGAAATAGAGAAACTGGATTTCAGTTCGCAGCAATCTGTTAACATTATTAACGACTGGGTGGCAGAAAACACAAATGACAAAATCCAAACTGTTATAAACCAGCTTAATCCGTTAGACAGAATGTTGGTGATCAATGCCATATATTTTAAGGGTACCTGGTCTGTGCAGTTTGACAAGAAAGGCACTCAAGAGCTTAATTTCACAATGAAAGACGGCAACATTGTAAAGGTGCCAATGATGAATAAACTTGATCAGGTGCCATATTGTGCAAACAATCTTTTTAAAGCGGTCAAAATACCTTACGGAAGAGGAAATTACAATATGGTTGTAATACTGCCTGCGGAGGGTAAAAATTCTCAGGATGTTATTGATGAATTAAATATAAACAACTGGAAAGAGTGGATGAGTGGATTTGAGATAAAAGACCGGGTAGACATTACAATGCCCAGGTTTAAATTTTCTTTCGACACAGGACTTAATGACATATTGAAA
This sequence comes from uncultured Prolixibacteraceae bacterium, assembly GCA_964495655.1. Classification (GTDB taxonomy): domain Bacteria; phylum Bacteroidota; class Bacteroidia; order Bacteroidales; family Prolixibacteraceae; genus JAAYJR01. The sequence continues at coordinate 28,600 of CAZBWK010000040.1, forward strand.
GAGATGAAAATGGTAAAGGCATTTTCTCCATCTGAAGCAGATTTCTCAAAGATCACTGATGAGGATCTCTATATCAGCATGGTCCTTCACAAATCATTTATAGATGTAAACGAGACAGGTACAGAGGCTGCGGCTGTCACTGTGGTTACATTTACCACAACAAGTATTGATCCCGGACCGCCGAAAATTCCTTTCCTTGTGAATAAGCCGTTTGTGTTTGCAATAACCGAGGAGGATACCGGTGCAATATTATTTATAGGTGAAGTAAGCAACCCTGAATACTGACCGCCCGGATGCGGCGATTTATCTTCGCCGCACATACCGGGGAAATGACCTTTAAAATTGAATAAAAATTTCCTGTCATCAGGTTTTTACTGCAAAGTTAGTTCTTAAAGGCCGGCTGTTGATGATAACAGCCGGCCGCTTTTATTTAATTCCCTTAATAAATGATCTTAAGAAGAGAAGGGGAATCTGTGAATATCATATATTCATCAAATTCCCCTCCCTGTATCTGTTACCTGTTATGTTGCTGTACCCTAAAAAATACTGTAAGAAATGCCAATGGCAAAATTCATAGTCGTTTTAGTAAGTGTTTCTTTATAAGTTCCTACATCAGGATCAGTAAAAGAAACCGTCTGGTCTTTATAGAATGTATTTGAGAAACCGGCATCCAGTGTCAGCAAATCAGTGAGTTTCCATGCAATTCCGGCACCTCCTGTAACTGAAGGGTTGCTGTATCTGAAATCGCTCTGGTAGCTGTCAGCTATACCCATATCGCCATACAGTCCGCCCAGGCTGAACGCAAAATTTTCAGATACATTAAACTGCAGTCCGAGTCCAAGTTCCATACCGTTTTTATCTATTTCCCTGGTTCTTATTTTAGTGTCATCCACATCTTTCCATATTGCCAGGTCCCTTGTGTTTGCCCCCCAGTTAACGCCTTTATTGAAATACATGGTATAAGAGAGCTGGGCTTCCACCAGTCCTGCATTATATCCTGCGCCTATGCCAAGAACAGCAGGAATATCATTACGGTAGGGGTCTCCGTCAGGAAATAAATTAAGGTCATCAACTGTTGTATTGTTTATCAGTTCCAGTTTGGTCTTCATCTCATATTTCACGGCAATATCCAGATTTTCAACAGGAGAGATATTGACACCTATCATCGGGGTAAATCCTGCGCCTGTCTGCTTGGTATTGACTTCTTTATCCCCAAGCTTACCGGCTGTCTCAGCCAATGTTCCCGAAACTTCATCAAGTTGAGATGCTGTAGCTGCATATTGCTGACCTGCACCGGCATAGGTTGCTTGAACGGTAGAAAGGTTCATAGCAGCAATTTGAGCGGAAGTAAATCCCAAATTCATTAATCCGCCCTCCAGTTGAGCTTTTTGGGTTGATGTGAGATAATTCATGGTTTGTAACTGTGTAAGAGTATATGAACCTGCTCCCAATTGGATATATTGTTGTAAATCTGTAGCTACCCCTGTCAGCATATTTGATGCAGCGTCTGCCTGTGCGGCCAATCCGCTGATTGAAGTGGAAGCGCCTGTTAACCATGTGGGGGCAGGATAATATTCATTACCGACTTTAAGTTGAATATTTTCAATAGTTCCCGCATAAGAATTTTTTGACGGCAGATACCTCATTCCTCCGTAAACAGAAAAAACATCATTTACTTTGTAAGTAGCACCTAACTGAATACCCCAGAAAACAGAATTACCCTCAAATGCCAGATCAGCAGAATAGCCGCTTACATCAAGGGCAGGGTCTATCTGTGTCAATCCTGATAATGCCGGAACAACTTTTGTAATCGGTATCTCAAATGAGGGCAGTCCTCTGTCGAAGGTAGCAGAACCGCCACCTGCATTTGGACCGAAGCCCAGTGAAAAGGCCCAGTTTTCCATTTTATATACAGCAAATGCAGTTGGAAAAACAGGAACTTTAACTGTCCCTTCATACGCTCCGTCGTTTAACAGAGGAAATTTGCTGTCAACCGGCTTAGTCTGAAAAATTGTCTGGTTATAAACGGCAAAGTGCCATCCGTCTTCCATCTTGATCAAACCTGCCGGATTAAAGTATACAGCATCTATTCCGGTAGATGCATTCCTCGACATCATACGGATAAACTGTGCACTCTGATTTGTATTAGTCAACAGTCCGCCGGCAAAAACTATTGGCGCCAGCATAATGAACAGTGCGAAAAAAGTAATTTTCTTCATTTCAAAATAAATATTAGTTAATTTTCTTTATTGCCCTAAATTAAGTTTTTTGGCAAATTTAATGTGATATCAGTTTGTTTTGATAAACAAAACTATAATTAAATAAATATCTGCAAAAAATCATGCTGATTTACAAACCATTATAGAATTTTTGAATAACCTGAACGTATATTCTGTTTTTGTTTTGAAAAATACCCTTTTGCATTCAATGTCATAAGGGTAAAGGATATTTTCGGATATAAATCCGTTATATATGAATTACCTCATCATAAGCGGCTGCGGCAGCTTCCATAACAGCTTCGCTCATTGTAGGATGAGGATGGATGGTTTTAATGAGTTCATGACCTGTTATTTCAAGCTTTCTGGCCACAACTATTTCAGCTATCATTTCAGTGACATTACCCCCTATCATATGGGCCCCGAGCAGTTCACCGTACTTTGCATCAAAAATCAATTTGATAAACCCCTCTTTTTGTCCTGCTGCGCTGGCTTTTCCGCTGGCCGAATATGGAAATTTACCCACTTTTATTTCGTAGCCGGCCTCTTTAGCTTTAGCCTCAGTGAGTCCCGCTGATGAGATTTCGGGATTGGTATAGGTGCATCCGGGTATATTATTATAGTCAATTGGTTGCGGATTTAGTCCGGCAATCTTTTCAATACACACAATACCTTCTGCTGAGGCGACGTGAGCAAGTGCCGGTCCGGGCAGAATATCTCCAATAGCATAAACACCTTCTACATTGGTGCGATAGTACTCATCTGTAAGAACCCGGCCTTTATCTGTTTTGACTCCTGCCTCTTCAAGGCCTATTCCTTCTGTATTAGGAGTTATCCCGACAGCCGAAAGAACAATTTCAGCCTCAACAGTCTCTTCTCCCTTAGGTGTTTTTATGGTTACCTTACACAGATTCCCGGAGGTATCCGCCTTTTCTACTGTTGAGCTGGTCAACACTTTCATCTTTAATTTTTTAAATGAACGCTCCAGCTGTTTTGCCACCTCTTCATCCTCGTTTGGGACAAGTGTTGGCATAAATTCAACCAGGGTAACCTTCGTGCCTATGGAGTTATAAAAATATGCAAATTCGCTTCCAATTGCGCCGGAACCAACTACCACCATACTTTCAGGCTGCTTATCAAGGCTCAGCGCTTCCCTGTAACCTATGATCTTTTTCCCGTCCTGCTGCAGGTTGGGCAACTCCCTTGAACGTGCCCCGGTGGCAAGGATAATATGTTTTGCACTATATTTTTTCTTTTTTCCCGATCCATCTGTTACCTCCACTGTATTTTTAGCGGCAAGCTTCCCAAATCCTGATATTGTTTCAACCTTATTCTTTTTAAAGAGAAATTGAATACCCTTGCTCATCCCTTCTGCCACGCCCCTGCTACGTTTAATCATTGCAGAAAAATCGGGTTTAACGGCGCCTTCAACTTTTACCCCGTAATCAGCCGCATGCAGGGCATATTCATATGCCTGAACGCTTTTAAGTAAAGATTTGGTGGGTATACATCCCCAGTTAAGACAAATACCGCCTAAGTTCTCTTTTTCAATAACAGCCACCTTCATGCCTAACTGTGCAGCCCTGATGGCCGTGACATATCCGCCGGGCCCGCTGCCGATAATTAATACATCGTAATCCATATTATTCAAATTTTAATCATATTAAATTTACTTTTACGCCAATAATCAAACAAATTTACCAAACTTTTTGGAATGAAGAGAATAGTGAAAGATTTAATCAGATTTCGTTATTTTTTTTTATCTTGCATTTAATAATAATTTACAAACAATAAACAAACATCCCGATTAAAATCAGAATTCTCAAATTTTTAATTTGCTTATTTACAAATAATTATTAAATTTTAAATGTATGAACCAGGTAAAAATCACTTTAATGACAATATTGGCTGTTTTAATATTGCAGCCTGTTTACGGTCAGCGACTGCTAAACAAACTCAAAGAGAAAGTAGAGGAGAAAGTGGAAAAAAAGGTTGAAGAACGGGTAGATCAGAAAGTAGATGAAGCTGTAGACAAGCAACTCGATAAAGTTGAAGAGTCACTGGAACAAAATGAGACCTCCGCTTCAGATAAAGAAAGCCCTGGCAAAGCATCAGGTGAACAAAGAATGCAAAGGATGCTGAAGGGCATGGGAATATCAGGCGATCCGGTTCCTATTGAAAACAGTTATAATTTTAACAATCTGATACAAATGCACATCGAGTCATTTGACAAAAATGGGAAAAAGGAGAGTGAAGGCGAATTCGTAACTCATTTTAATCCCGCCACCCAAAGCATGGCCTATGAAGTTATTTCAGGCAATATGGGACAGCCCGGTCAGGGATTGTTTATTATAGACATAAAAAATGAAGCGATAATAATTCTAAGTGAAGAGAATGGCAAAAAAGCCGGACTGGTATATGGCATAGGATCATTTTTCGGTGAGGGAAACCAGGCATTACAGGATGAACAGATAGTTGAAACACCTGAAAATTTCCTGGCTAACCCAAATTTGTCCAAAACAGGGAAAACGAAGACTATTGCAGGATATAAATGTGATGAGTATAAATACAGTGATGAAGGATCAGAATCATATATATGGATCACAAAAGATTTAAAACTGGATACCCGCGATTATTTCAATAATATTTTTAAAACCAATCTTTATGCACAGGGTTTACCGTGGGGTTATATGATGGAAGTCACTACAACCGATAAGCAGTCGGGCGAAAAATCATTTATGCAGGTCACTAAAGTTGATAATAACTCAGGCAAACAGTTTCCTGTATCTGATTATAGCATAACCAATCTGGGATCTTTTAAAATGCCACAGCAGGAATAGATTGCACTCCCCTGACTTTCATTTTCAGCGTATAGACAGATGTGCGGGCAGTGATGAAGAGGATATTCCGTTTTTTCCCTCCAAAGCAGACATTGGACGGGCTTTCAGGTATTTCAATCTCTTCAATAAGATCACCATCAGGGGAATAAACCCGGATCTTTCTGTAGGTAAGATAAACATTCCCTTTATTATCAATAGTCATTCCGTCAGATCCTTCAGCTGCAAAAAATGTTTTATTGGCAAGTGAGCCGTCGGGTAATATATCATATCTCCATGTTTTCCGGTCATTGATATCAGCAATATACAAAATTTTCCCGTCAGGTGTTCCGATAATACCGTTGGGCTGGACAAAGTCATCAATGACCCTTTTAATTTCGCGGTCCGGACTAAGATAATAAACCCCCCTGGCATCCTGAACTTCACTGTGCCCTTCGTCCCAGTATTTTCTGTGGTAATAAGGATCTGTAAAATATATGCCTCCGCCGGGAGCTATCCACAAATCATTAGGGCCGTTCAGATGTTTATTTTTATAATTTTCAAAAACCACCTCAATTTCGCCATCTGCATAGGCAACTAATTGATTTTTCAGGTCTGCACAGGCAATCAGCCTTCCATTCTGATCAAAGTATAAACCATTAGCCCTCCCTG
>CAZBWK010000041.1:0-34081 GCA_964495655.1 uncultured Prolixibacteraceae bacterium
TTACTCCTGGCACTATGTTCCGGAGTACTATTAAGTTGCGGCACAGGCGGCAGTCCGGAAACCGCCAAACCCAAAGGGAAACTAAATGCCGGAGTTGTGCAACTCGACATTACACCTCCCATTGGATATAAAGTACATAAAGTAACAAGCGACGGGGTCTTGGATCCGCTTGAAGTGAAAACTATCGTTATGAAGCAGGATGATTGCCAGGCAGCATTAGTGCTTGCAGATCTGTTTTTTATGCCTCAGGAGCTATCAGAGACAGTCAGAAAAGTTGCCTCTGAAAAAACAGGTATCCCGGTATCAAACATCTGTGTGGCTGCAACCCACACACACGCAGATCCAACCTGTTATGAGGAAGTGGATGCCTATATACAAAAAATGAATGCAGGTAACCTGTCTGCTTCTGATAAAGAATCTTATGCAGCCCTGTTAATCAATAAAATGATCAATTCTGTTGTTGATGCGCAGTCTAAGATGCAACCTGTTAACCTAAAATCAGGTATAATAAATATTGAAGGCATAACATTCAACCGCAGGCACCTGATGAAGGACGGCCAGGTAGTGATGAACGGAGGTTTTCTAAATCCGGATATTGTAAGGGCTGTGGGGCCTGTTGATCCCGGACTGGGAGTTGTATTGTTCAATAGTGAGGCAGGTAACAATCCTGTTGCATCATTCTCAACCTTTGCCATGCAACTGGCTACCATAGGTGAAGGCAATACAAAATTCAGCAGTGGTTTCCCTCACTTCATGGAGAAGACTTTACAAAGTGAGTTTGGGGATAATTTCATCTCAGTGTTCGGAGAAGGCCCATCAGCAGATGTAAACCACTGGGATATTACAAAACCCGGACCTCAGGTTGGCTATGAAGAATCGACCAGGCCGGTAGGCCAAAAGATAGGTGAGACAATGTTGCAAAATTTATCACTTCTGAAAGAGGGAGATGCTTCACTTGCTGTTATTAGCAAAACAATTAATGTCCCATTGCAAACGTATAACTCTATGGACCTGGAATGGGCAAAAAGTTTTTCCGATCCGGAAGCATCGCCAATTTTAAAGGCACGAGTCAGGAAGATACTTTTACTCGAAAAACTGAGGGGAAAATATGGCGAAACCCTGCCGATGGAGATACAGGTGTTCCGGTTTAATGACCATACTGCAACTGTTGCTCTTCCGGGCCAGCTTTTTGTTGAACTGGCGCTGGATATAAAAAAGAACTCTCCGTTTGAATCTACAATAATTCTCACAGTGGCAAACAGCCATGAAGATTGTATCCCAGTCAGAAAAGCATTTCCGGAGGGAAGTTATGAAATTATTTATTCCCTGGCAGAGTCAGGTGGGGGCGAAATGATGGCAGAAACAGCTGTTTCATTACTAAAAGAACTAAAAAACAGATAAAAAAATTATCAAATTCATTTTTTAAATAACCATAAATTATAATTTTAAAATTTATCAATTATGTCAGAAAAATTAGCAATTCAAGGTGGGCCAAAAACAGTAACCAGTAAAATGGTTGGTTGGCCAAATTTCAGTGAAGAAGCCATTAAAGGCGTGGAAAATGTATTGCGCTCAGGAAAAGTAAATTACTGGACCGGGTCAAAAGGCCGGGAATTTGAAGAAAAATTCGCTGCATGGCAGGGAAGCAAGTATGCAATCAGCGTAGCTAACGGAACAGCAGCATTACATGTTTCACTCAACTCATTGGGCATAGGCCCGGGCGATGAAGTAATCGTTCCCAGTTATACATTCATTGCTTCAAGTTTTTCAATTGTACAGGCTGGCGCCATACCGCGTTTTGCAGACGTAAACCGTGAAGACCACTGTATTAGTATAGAATCAGCCGAAAAGCTCGTTAATGAAAGAACAAAGGCAATTATGGTAGTGCATCTGTATGGTAATGTATGCGATATGGATAAAGTAAATGCTTTTGCAAAAAAACACAATCTTTATGTAATTGAAGATAACGCTGAAGCATACGGCGGTTCATTCAAAGGGAAAAAGACAGGTACCCTGGGAGATATCGCAGGATGCAGCTTCTGCCAGAATAAAACCTTCACCACAGGGGGCGAAGGAGGAATGGTAACTACCGACAACGAAGAATATGCATGGCTTGCCCGTAGTTTCCGTGATCACGGTTACGATGTAAAAACACGCCTCAGCCTGCTCGAACTTGAACAGAAACTCCCATATATCCACAATATGGTAGGGTTTAATTATCGAATGACTGAAATGCAGTCGGCAATAGGCCTGGCTGAACTTGAAAGGATCGACAACTGGAATATGCCAAACAGGATCCGCAATGCAAATATTATCATTGACCATATTAAAGATCTTCCACAGGTACTCTATAAACCAATAGATAACGAAGACCGCAAGAACGGATGGTATGTTATGGCTTTCTCTCTGGATATAGAAAATATGAACTGCGATATTAAACAGTTTGCTGACGCAGCAGTTGCTGAAGGTGCAGTGGTTTGGAAAGTATTCTGGCCCCAGTGTCATGTAGAAAATGCATTCCAGAAACATATTGCATTCGGCAAAAGCGGATTCCCGTTCAAATCAAAAGAATATGTCAATGCTGCAAGTGTTGATTATTCAAACGTCGAAGTGCCTAATGCAATCTGGCACGAATCACATACATTTACATGTTTTGCATTTCCTACTTTTACGGCGGAAAATTGTGAACAGATTGGCCAGGCTCTCAGAAAAGTCATTTTAGCATACTCTAAATAAACAGGATTAATTAATCCTGTAACGCTACTTATTGAGCTTAAGCAGTTCCACGGAGTGATCCTGATTCGAAAGCAGACTTATATAAAAATCCTTATATAGGTAAAATCTTTCACAAGGATCACTGCGTGGAAGTTTTAGTTTGTGACAATACAGTTAATTGTTGCATTGAATAATTTTTAAAAAAAAGATCATGGAAAAAAAAGTAAAATGGGGAGTAATTGGATCAGGCGGTATAGCCAGAAGAAGAACAATCCCCGAAGGGTTAACAAAAGCTGATAATGCAGAGTTAACAGCAGTTTATGATATAAATACCGAAGCCAACAATGCAGTTGCAAAAGAGTTTGGCGCAGTTGCCTCAGAAAGTATTGATGCATTGCTGAAAAGCGATATCGATGCAGTTTATGTCGCTTCTCCGGTAAATCTTCATATTGAACATGTAATTGCATGTGCAAAGGCAAAAAAACATGTTCTTTGTGAAAAACCTCTGGGACTTTCAGTGGTTGAGGCCGAAAAAATGGCAGATGCCTGTAAACAAGCAGGTGTAATGCTAGGAACCGGCCTTATGATGAGGTTCCTTGCCCAGCATCAGGAAGCTCTTAAAATGATAAAAGAGGGGAAAATTGGCAAGCCTGTTTATGCAAGGGCTCAGCTGTCATGCTGGTATCCCCCTATGGAGGGTGCATGGAGACAGGTTCTGGCAGCAGGTGGAGGAGGTTCACTCATGGATATGGGTAGTCACTGCATCGACCTCCTGGAAATGTTCTTTGGCAAAATAAAAACATTAAGTTGTTTTATAAACAATACCGTACATTCATATGAGGCCGAAGACAGCGCTGTAGTGTCTCTTGTATTTGAAAACGGAGCAATGGCAACAGTGGATGCATACTTCTGTATTCCTGACAATAGCAGTAAAAATGTACTGGAACTCTATGGGTCCAAAGGAAGCATTCTGGCCAAAGGAACTATCGGACAGGGCGAAGCTGGCGAAATGACAGCTTTCCTTGAAGACCAGTCAGGCTATGATGCTGCTCAGGCCAGAACCGAATCGGGCGGACTCGCTATTAATCCTGCACCTGTTAATACATACCGCGCTGAAATAGAAGAGTTCAGCAGTGCTATCATCGAAGGCAGGGAACCTTCAAACAGTGAAAAAATCGGACTTGCCAGTCAGAAGATCATGGAAGCTTGTTACAATGCTGCAAAAACAGGCACGGTTATTAATATTGAATATTAATAACACAATGGAAAAGAAAGTATTAGCTATTTTTTCTCATCCCGATGATGCTGAAATAATGTGTGCAGGAACATTATCTATCCTGAAAAAAAAGGGTTGGGAAATTCATATTGCCACGATGGCTCCCGGTGATAAAGGAACTGCCGTGAACACAAGGGAGGAGATCAGTGCAATAAGAAAAGCTGAAGCAAAAAAGGCTGCCGAAATGATAGGAGCCACTTACCATTGTCTTGAATTTGAAGATGTCTATATTTTTTACGACAGGATCACTGTTAATGCAGTAACCACATTGCTGAGGATAGTGAAACCTGCAATAGTGTTTACAGCAAGTCCTCAGGATTATATGATAGATCATGAGATGACAAGCAAAGTGGTAATGACATCTTGCTTTGCCTGTGGCATAAGAAACATGGAGGTTTGCGAAGAACCTTTCGAACCTGTGCCCTGGCTCTACTACAGTGATCCTATGGAAGGGAAAGACAAACTTGGCGATCCGGTAATTCCAAAAATGTATGTTGATATTACTGAAGAAATGCCTCTTAAGGAAAAAATGCTTGGCTGTCATGAAAGTCAGCGCAACTGGTTGCTTGAACACCATAAAATGGATGAATATATTCTTGCAATGAAACGGTTCTCTGCAGCAAGGGGCCAGGAGGTAAACAAAACATATGCAGAAGGATTCCGGCAACATTTAGGACATGGTTTCAGCCAGGAAAATATCCTTCAGGAACTCCTGGGTGATAAACTCATTATTAAATAATTTTTTTGAATTAACTTTAAAAACAAATATTATGGCACGTAAAATAAGTATGTTAGTACCAGACTGGTGGGACTTTACTACTCTGGATGATGAGTTATTGAATGATGCTGCTAAGCTCACCAAAGAGGATATGATCGCTCTTTCCAGAGACGGATTCAAGGTTGTTTTTTATGATACACTTGAAGATTTTTACCTTGCTGAAGCCCTTGAATATATTACTGCATGGAAGCAGTCTACAGCAGACCAGCCTGTTGGTATTTGCGGTCCTATTGGCCCGACCGAGCAATTACCCCTTGTTGCAAGGTTGGTAAATGAACTCGAACTTGACCTGTCAAATGCCCACTTCTGGGGAATGGACGAGTGGTATGTTGATGGAAAGGAAATTGACTCCAACCATCCAATATCATTTGAAAAGGCAGATAAGGACCTATGCTTCAACAGGATCAATAAAAAATTTCAAATGCCTGAAGCAAATATGCATTTCCCGAAAGCTGATATCAGCGATTATGTTAAATCATGGAATAGCGGTATAAGATGTGCAGTGATGCAGGGAGGCCAGGGTGATACTAAACACTGGGCATTCAACGACCCGGTAAAAAGAGAAGGCAAATACAAAGATGCACCCCCGTCACCTGAAGAATTCAGGAAACTTGGGACACGCATTGTAGACCTCCACCCCGTAACCTGCATGCAAAATGCACGCACAAGTGCAGGCGGTGTGGTTACAGGTATTCCCATGCAGGCTATAACTGTAGGTCCTGTTGAGACCTGGAAAGCTGAAAAGGTTTCAATATGGCAGGCCGGAACCCACGATAATCCTTTCGGACAAAGATTGACGGCCCTTATGATTGGCAAAAAGATCATGGACTCATCTGTCCCTATGTCACTTCTTGCAGATCATCCCAATGTACAGTTTAACTACTATACTGGAGGATTAGGTGTCTGTGGTACAGAAATGCATTAATTTCAGTTAATGTACGATCAACCGAACGTTTTATTATTCTCCTGTCAGGCAATATTGCCTGACAGGAGAATCTAATTTTTAAATTAAAAAGTAATCTTCTTACTGAAACAGGAAGTGTTAATACATTATAACAGATGACTAAAAATGAAAATTTCAGGGTTTCAGTGACAGGATGTTGCCTTGTAGACAGGCTTTACAATAACATCTCTTTTACTGATCCCGCAATCTCTCATTATTTCTCTAAAAAGAGAGCAGATGGAGGATTGACACCAGGTCACCTGGTATTTAAAGAGGAATTTGAAGAATTTTGTGATGAGGAATTTTCAAAAGCTCTGAAAAATATAACAAAGGGTAAAGAACCGGATAAAATAAACCTTGGCGGACCTGGCATTGTGCCACTGATCCATGTCAGTCAAATGCTCAATGCAACCAGTACGGAATGCCTCTTTTACGGATGTGGCGGAAACGATGATGATGGTAATTTTATTTTGTCGCTGATGAAAAAGATGGATATGCCTGTTGACAATTATATGTTGTCAGGAAGCATTACCCCGTCAACCATTGTATTATCGGATCCCGGATATGACCGGGGGCATGGAGAGCGCATTTTTATAAACACTATTGGAGCAGCATGGAACTATACTCCTGATCAGCTGGATGATAAATTCTTTTCTTCAGACGTGGTCGTATTCGGGGGTACTGCCCTGGTACCTTTAATTCACGACAACCTGACAGAATTACTGGATAAGGCAAAATCAAACGGGTGTATTACAGTTGTAAATACTGTTTTTGATTTCAGAAATGAAAAACTGAATCCATCAAAAAGATGGCCATTAGGGAAGGACGACTCATCATATAAAAACATTGATCTGTTGATGACTGACTATGAAGAAGCTCTTCGACTTACCGGAAAAAGGAGTCTTGACGAAGCCATGAATTTCTTCCGCGACCTTGGAACCGGCGCTGTAATAGTAACAAACGGTCCGAATAACCTCCGTGGCTTCTCAGCGGCAGATAGTTTGTTTAAAGAAGAGAAATATATCGACCTCCCCGTATCAAAGTCAGTTGCTGAAGAACTGCAGAAAGGCAAGACCGGAGACACTACGGGTTGCGGAGATAATTTTGCCGGTGGCGTAATTGCCAACCTTGTTTCCCAGCTTCAGGAAGGAAAAACGACTATTGACCTTGTTGAATCTTCCGCCTGGGGAATTGTTTCCGGGGGTTTTTCCTGTTTTTATATCGGTGGAACTTATTTTGAAAAAAATCCGGGAGAAAAACTTGAACTGATAACCCCTTTCTATGAAAACTATATAAAACAAATCAAATGAAACGAGCATGTTCTTTTTTAATCAAAAAATAACACAAAAAAATATGATTAAAATAAGAATATGCGAGAGTGAGGAACGAACGGTTCCATATGTTCTTAAATTTTTAATTAGTTTATTTACAAGTAATTATAAAATTTTAAACGAATGAAAAACGCAAAAACTAAACCTGCACCAAAAGACCGTTTAATGTCACTGGATGCACTCCGGGGACTTGACATGTTTTTTCTTGTCGGACTGGCAGGGATTTTCAGAGCTCTTCCCAAACTTTCAGATAATTCCGTTTTTACATGGTTGTCAGATCAATGCCAACATCCCGAGTGGCAGGGATTTACTGCTTATGACATAATCTTTCCAATGTTTATCTTCATCGTGGGTGCAGCAATGCCGTTTTCATTTGCCAAAAGATTAGCAAGCGAAGGTGGTAAAAAAGAGCTTTATAAGCATATCTTAACCAGAGCTTTCATTTTATTTGTCCTGGGAGTGATATTATGGCAGACACCGGGAGGGGCACATTCGCATTACGGTTATTACAGTGTGCTTTACAGAATTGGATTCAGCTACCTCTTCGCAGGTATCATTATGATGAATTTCAATGTGAGACAACAGGCCTGGTGGGCTTTTGGAATCCTGGCCGGATACTGGTTAGTTCACAGGTTCATTCCGGTGCCGGGGTTCGGTCCGGGAGACTTTAGCCAGGAAGGAAATTTAAATACCTTCTTAGGCAATCTTGTTGCAAATTATATACACCCTGACTTTCGACATGTGCTTAGTCTGTCTCTCCTGCCAAGTGTTTCCAATGCTTTGTTTGGTGTCCTTGCAGGGCACTGGTTGAAAAATGCAGGGAAATCTCCAAAAAAAGCCCTGTGGCTTGGCCTTGCAGGAGCAACTCTGATTGCAGCAGGGTTGCTGGTACATATTGACTTCCCGATTAATAAAAAACTGGGAACCACTTCATTTACTCTGCTTACATCAGGTATAAGCGCTATGTTGTTAGCTCTTTTTTACTGGATAATAGATATTAAAGAATATAAAAAATGGGCATTTTTCTTTGTGGTTGTGGGCATGAATTCAATTACAATCTATGTTGCCAATTCTCTTTTAAACTTTAAAAGTGTCACCAATGTATTTGTCGGTGGTTTTGATTTTGGAGATGCACAGGCATTGATTTTTGCATTGACGGCAGCATCAATTAAATGGCTCTTTTTATATTATCTTTACAGACAGAAAATTTTCCTTAAAATATAATATATGATCAGATATTTTTAATTAATTTATTAGCAGATAATCAAAAAATTTCTTAGCATGAAACGAGCATGTAAATTATTTACACCCAAGGTGATGATTAAAATATATGTGAGTTCCTTATGATACCTTTGAAAATCATTAATTTTAATCATATGAAAACAATTATGTTTTTTATTGCATTCTCAATATTATCATCCTGTAACAATAAAAACAGTGTTGAAAAGAACAATGCTGTTCCTTTTGAAGTTGGAACAGCCATGGTTGATATAACTCCTCCTGTAGGTTTTCCCAGATATGGGTATCCTCCGGTAACAAGTACAGACGTGTTGGATCCTCTGTATGCTAAAGCAATTGTATTCAAACAGGGAGAAACCAGGGGCGCCCTGGTCGTCTGCCACCTGCTTGGAATTCCCCGCGACCTTAGCAGAATAGTAAGAGAAAAGGCATCCAAAGAGACCGGAATACCATACGGGAATATGAGTATTTCAGCCACTCATACCCATACCAGTCCGGGCATAACCGAATCCTTTAAAGAGTATGCCCTTCGTGAATCAGCAGGTAATCTTACTGAAGAGGATAAGGCCGGCTACTTTACTGCACTTATCAACGGAATCACACAGTCAATTATACAGGCTGCCAACAACTTAAATGAAGTTGAAATTATATCAGGCACCGGACAGGCGCCGGGAATATCTTTCAATCGCCGCTATCTGATGACAGACGGACGGGTACGATTCAATCCGGGCAGGAATAATCCGGATATCGTCAGGCCTGCAGGTCCCTCTGACCCGGTTGTAAGCTTCGTCCTTTTCAAAGAACCGGGACAGAACAATTTCCTCTCTTCTCTTACTGTCTTTTCAAGTCATTATGTGAGGGGAGGAACAGCATTCAGTGCAGACTACCCCTCTTTTATGCAGGAAAGATTTAATGAATTGTACGGGGATAAACACCTTTCAGTATTTGGACTGGGGCCATGCGGGGATGTGAATACTTCTGATCCTTTCGGACCGCCTGAAAATGCAGATACCAAAGTAAAAGAGTTTGGATATACACTTGCTGATGCTGTCGATAAAGCTCTTCCCGAAGCTAAAAAGGGTACAGGTGCACTTGAGATCGTGACAAAAACCCTGCATCTCCCTATGCAGGACTATACTGAAGAGGAGCTGGAATGGTCAAGGGAAGAGAGGGAACAGCTGTACAACGAACGGTCCTTCCTGAACCACAGACGCAGACTTAAACTGTCAATATGGGGAGTGCAGCCCCCCCTGGAAAAACTGCGCATGTATGAGGCTGTTGCACCTGCAGTTTCAGGTGAACCATGGCGACTTCCGGTTGAAATCCATGTATTCAAACTTGACTCACAAACAGCCATAGTAACAATGCCCGGTGAGATGTTTACAGAATTCGGCATCGACATTAAAAAACGCTCTCCCTTCGCAAATACAATGCTTATTGAACTGGCAAATATAGATATTGCATATATCCCGACGATCAGGGGATTTCAGGAAGGAGACTACGAAGCGATCAACTCCAGACTTGTCCCCGGTTCAGGTGAAAAAATGGTTGATGCAGCACTGGAAATCCTCCACGAACTTAAAAATTAACTATATCTTTTATCATTATCTTCTTATGCTTAAAAACAAATTATTACCAACAATCGGGTTAATTGCTATTAACACCTTGCAATTCGGTTGTGCAGAAAAAAAATCAGAAACAACTCAACCTAACTTTGTATTTATCTATGCAGATAACCTCGGCTACGGTGATATTGGCTGTTTTGGTTCTCAAATACACCATACTCCCAATATCGACAAGATGGCTGAAGAGGGGATAAGGCTCACTTCACTCTATTCATCATCTCCGGTGTGCACACCGTCACGTGCAAGTCTCATGACCGGCTGCTATGCCCAGCGTGTTGATCTGCACCTGAGCGACAAAAACGGAGCAGTTCTAAGGCCGGTAGCAGCTAAAGGACTTAATCCCGAAGAGATAACTATTGCCGAAGTACTAAAGGAGAAAGGATATGCAACAGCCTGCATTGGCAAGTGGCATTTGGGTGATCAACCCGACTTCCTGCCTGTAAACCACGGATTTGATTACTATTATGGTATCCCATACAGTGAGGATATGGTTCCGTCCCATACCCCTGCCTGGCCGGAACTGCCTTTAATACAAAATAGTAAGGTTATTGAAGCACCTGCAGATCTGACAACCACGACCAGCAGGTATGTAAACGAAGCTATCCGGTTTATAACAGAAAACAGAAACAGGCCTTTCTTTCTCTATTTCCCTCATAACCTCCCGGGCAGCAGGGCTATTCCTGTTGTTGATAAACGTTTTCTGGGAAAATCGCCAAACGGAACGTGGGGTGACTCGGTCGAAGAAATTGACTGGTCAGTGGGAGAAATAATTAAAACTCTGAAAGAGCTTGGCATAGAAGATAATACACTGGTTGTGTTTACATCAGATAACGGGGCTCCCCAGGGAAGAATGGATATCAGAAGCGGTGTCGGAAGTAATGAACCATTTGCAGGTCCGGGATATACAACCTTTGAAGGAGGCATGCGTGTGCCATGTGTCGTTAAATGGCCGGACAGGATACCTGCAGGAGAATCAAATAATGAGTTATGCACAATGATGGACTGGCTGCCAACATTTGCAGCAATTGCAGGAGCCAATGTGCCACAAAATCGTATTATAGACGGTAAAAATATATGGCCAATACTGTCGGGTGACAAGAATGCAAGATCACCACATGACGTTTTTTATTACTATTATACTGATAAGCTGCAGGCAGTAAGAGAAGGAAAATGGAAACTTCATTTGCCTGCATTTGACAATGAGACAAAAAAATTCGCTGATAACGGCAATATGAAACTGATTGACCTGGACAGAGATATAAAAGAACTGACCGATCTCAGTGAAAAACATCCGGATGTAGTTGAAAGATTAATTGACCATGCACTGAAAATATCGGAGGAGCTTGGTAATAATTCGGGGAGAGGAACACAAACAAGGACAACAAAATATCTCGCCGATCCGGAACCAATGATAATAAAATAAATAAAAAAATAATTCAAACACTTTATAAGTCAGATATATAAAAATATTAAACTTATCCGTTCAGGAAACAGAATAACATAATTATGCAAACAGAGAACAAAAAAATAATCATTTTCGGCGGTGGCAAAATAGGCCGCTCATTTATAGGACAACTTTTCAGTTCAGGTGGATACGAAGTAGTATTTGTTGACATCGCCCTCCCGGTTATAAATGAGCTTAATAAAAGAGGGAAATATGAGGTAGTTATAAAATCGGATGTGGATAAAACCATTGTTGTTAATAATGTCCGGGGTGTAGATGCACGGGATGAAAAGCTGGTTGCAAAAGAGATCGGCGATGCATCAATTCTTGCTGTTTCAGTAGGACTGAATGCTCTTCCACATATAATTCCTTTGATTGCAGGGGGGTTGAAAGAGAGATACGGCATAAATAAAAAAAATGCAATTGATATTATAATTGCAGAGAATATGCGAAATGCTTCTCAATATTTCAAAGAACAACTGAGTAAATATTTGCCTGAGAATTACCCGTTGAATGACCTTGTCGGGCTCGTGGAAACCAGTATCGGCAAAATGGTACCTATAATGCCTGAAAAAATTGAGAAAGAAGATGTCCTGAGAGTATTTGCTGAACCTTATAACACGCTTATTCTTGATAAAAAGGCATTTATTAATCCTGTTCCTGATATAAAAGGACTGTCACCTAAAGAAAATATGAAGGCATGGGTAGACCGTAAATTATTCATTCATAACCTGGGCCATGCAGCAACTGCTTACTGGGGGTTCTTTTATGATTCAAGATTCCAATATGTATGGGAAGCGCTGGAAATGCCACGTATCTTATCAACAGTGAGGGATACAATGTTACAATCAGCAGCATTGTTGCTGAAAAAATATCCTGATGAGTTTACAATTGAACATTTAACAGATCATGTAGATGATCTCTTATTCAGATTCCGGAATAAAGCGCTGGGAGATACAATATACAGGGTTGGGTGCGACCTGCTGCGAAAGCTGAGTCCGGAAGACCGGCTTGCCGGGGCTATCAGGCTTGCCGTTTCTTTGGATATGCCATACGATAAGATCCTGAAAGCCCTTATTGCAGGATGTGAGTTCAGGGCAAAAGATGAAAGAGGAGAAATGCATCCTTCAGATATCCGGTTTGCTAAAATTTACGAAAAAGGGATCACCCATGTACTGAAAAAAGTTTGCGGGTTTGATGAAATAAATTATCCCCAAATAATAACAGAAGGACAGCAGATGGCAAATAAACTGCACCTTTTGAGAGATTACTAAATAATTATAATTATTTAATTATTAACCAGTTTATCATGAAAACCAATTTACTTATTACCCTGATAATATTATGGACAGGGATAATCAATACTAACCTGACCGCACAAAATTCCCTGCCTGCAGTATTTGCAGATGAACCCACAGACCTTACAGGTCAGACACTGGAAATGAAAGCTGCAAAAGCACATAAAACATTGCAAATCCCCGGGAGTATGGATGAATGGCAAAGCTTCAGAAAGGAGCTTAAAACTCTTCTTCTGGAAAAAACCGGAGCAGACCGTTTCCCCGGTCTTCCTTTGAATTATCATGAAACAAAAGAACATAAATTACCTGGACTCACTGTTAAGAATATCTATTTCCAGACCAGACCGGGCATTTATGCAACTGCCAATCTGTATATCCCCGACGGCACCGGCCCCTTTCCTGGTGTTGTCACAATGATGGGACACTCAAGTAATGGCAAATTATATGATGTTTATCAGGCAATTGGCCATTCACTAGCACTTAATGGCTATGTTTCTCTTCACATTGATCCCTGGGGTGCCGGCGAACGAACTACAATTCATGGTAAATTTGAATATCACGGAGCTAATCTGGGAGCTTCTCTTATGAATATAGGAGAGACTCTCATGGGAATGCAAATAACGGATAATATGAGAGCTGTAGATATGCTCTGCTCACTGCCCTACGTTGACTGTGAGAAGATTGGTGCAACAGGTGCCAGCGGGGGCGGTAATCAGACAATGTGGCTTGCAGCAATGGATGAAAGGGTTAAAGCTGCTGTCCCTGTTGTCAGTGTAGGCACATTCCAGTCGTATGTCATGAACAGTAACTGTATTTGCGAAACCCTTCCCGACGGATTAACATTTACTGAGGAGGCGGCAGTGCTTGGACTGGTTGCTCCCAGGGCACTGAAGATATGTAATGGCATGAAAGACTCAAACAGGGCATTCTATCCCTCAGAAATGCTGAGAAGCTACGATAATGCAAGACCTGTATTTAAATTATATGATGCAGATGAAAATCTTTCTTACCAGATATTTAACAAACCTCACGGTTACTGGCCTGAAATAAGGGAGGCTATGCTTGGATGGTTTGACCTCCATCTGAAAGGGACAGGCACAGGTGCTCCTAAATCAGAAAAGCCAATAACTCTTTTATCTGAAGAGGAGCTAATGGTCTTTCGGGCAGGTGACAGGAATGCTGATGTTAAGACAACAGCTGAATTCTGTAGAACACAGGGAAAAATTCTTTCCCGGGCATTTCTGGACGACAGGAACATAAATGCTTCCAAAAAAATTGTTGAGCTTAAAAATTTATTAAAAATAAATGATAACCCTGTGTCTTATGAAAGCAGGGAATTGCCTGTTATTGACGGCTGGCAGAGATTTGTAATTGAATCTGCAGATGGACGGCTAATACCTGTCCTTCTAAAAGAGGCTGATGAAAAGTCGACAGAATATGTTATTATTTTTGATCCTGCCGGCAAGGGCAGTATTGAAGGTGATATTATTGAAAAGCATATAAATAGTAACAAAAACATCTGTATTGTGGATCTCTGGGGTACCGGAGAGGTGTATTCTCCGCAGGCAAACCGTATTTCAGGAAGCCTGTCACGGTTCCATACACTGGGTCGATCAGCTTTATGGCTCGGGCACCGGGTCCAGGGAATATGGGCTGAACAGATCAATATCACTGCCAACTGGCTGAAAAAAACAAAAAAAGCAGGAAAAATTAGTGTCGAAACTTTAAAGGATGGTACACCGGCTGCTCTGTTCGCTGCCGTTACCGGTAATAATATCAGCTCATTAATTCTGAATAATGCTCCTGTAAGTTATGTATTTGATGATCCTTCAACGATCAATTATTTTTCAATGGGAATACATATTCCAGGTATGCTGAAATGGGGCGATATATCGCTCGCTGCCGCCCTGAGTGGCGCAGAGATCAATTTTATTGATCCAGTCACTATTACAGGCAGAGAACTGTCAGGAGAAGAGATAAATAATTATAAAGGTGAATTTATATTAATGAATAACCGGATTGGCAAAAAATCCAGAATAAATTTATCAGCTAAATAAAAAGAGTAACTATATGCAATCGGATGTTAATCCCCAATTACTTCTGGCGTATAATTTTCTGCATTACACTAACAAAAATATATTTCTTACCGGTAAAGCAGGAACAGGCAAGACAACTTTTCTTAAAAACCTTAAAAATAATTCTCCCAAGAGAATGGTTGTGGTCGCCCCTACGGGAGTCGCTGCCATTAATGCAGGCGGCGTTACTATTCATTCATTTTTTCAAATGCCTTTTACTCCGTTTATCCCTGTAAAAACCAATAAAGCAGAAGAGATACAGGAAAATCAGCCCGGGACTGATAAAACCAGGATAAAAAAATTCAGCAAAAACAAGGTCAATTTGATTAAAAGCCTTGATCTGCTCGTTATTGATGAGATAAGTATGGTCAGAGCAGATATACTGGATGCAATTGATGAAACACTTCGCACCTTCAAAGCCGGGGATCTCCCTTTCGGGGGTGTGCAAATATTAATGATAGGCGACCTGCAGCAACTCGCTCCTATTGTCAGAGAGGATGAAAGAGCAATTCTGAAAAAATACTACGAAACTTTCTATTTTTTTGGAAGTCACGCACTTAAAAAATCAAATTTTGTTGGAATAGAATTAAGGCATATTTACCGGCAAAGCGATGAGTCTTTTATAGGCTTACTGAACAAAATAAGGGATAACAGGCTGGATGTTAATGATATTAAACTTCTTAACAGCAGATATATGCCGGATTTTAACCCCGAAGAGAATGATGGTTACATAACTCTTACAACCCATAATTACCAGTCAAAAAAGATAAATGATTCCAGACTGAAAAGGCTGAAAAGCGAGCTTTTTAAATTTGAATGTAAAACGGAGGGTGATTTCCCGGAATATACCTACCCCGCTGATAAAATTCTTGAAATAAAACCTGGCGCCCAGGTGATGTTTATTAAAAATGATTCCTCTTTTGAAAAAAGGTACTATAACGGAAAAATTGGAAAAGTTACAAGAATTAATGAAGATAAGATAGAGGTATCATGCCCGGGAGGTGACTCTCCGATAATTGTCGAACCGGATGTCTGGCAAAACACCAGGTACAGACTGAATAAAACAACGCTGGAAATTGATGAAGAGGTGACAGGCAGTTTCACACAGTATCCTTTAAAACTTGCCTGGGCTATAACAATTCATAAAAGTCAGGGACTGACCTTCGAAAAGGCAGTTATTGATGCCGGAAGATCATTTGCTCACGGACAGGTATATGTGGCCTTAAGCAGGTGTAAGAGTCTCGACGGACTGATACTCAGTACTCCGTTATATCCAAAGAGCCTCATTAATGACAACACTGTTGCTGGCTTTACCAGAGAGGTTGAGAACAATCAACCTGGTGATGCTGAACTATTGAAATACCGAAAAGAATATGAACTACAACTGCTGTATGAGTTATTCAATTTCAAGTCTGTTATACAAAAGATTTTATTTATCAGGAAAATATTGAATGACAATGCCTCAGCAGTACTCGGTGACATGCACAGGGTGCTCGCAGAAATTACTGAGCCGGTAAAAAAGGAGATTGTTGAGACAGGTGAAAAATTTTCACTACAGATATTTAAAATTTCAAAAAATAAACGGCCTGAAGCAAATAGATATTTGCAGACCAGACTGAAGCAGGCCTCTGTATATTTTCAGGAGAAATTGAAACAATATATTGAACTGCCGCTTCAAAATGCAGCATTGGAATCTGATAACCGTTCTGTACAAAAAAAGACAGATGAGGCTTTATACCATTTGGGAAAGGAGGTTGAGATTAAAAAAGCCTGCCTTAAATCGGTAGCAAACGGGTTTGTCATCAAAGAATACCTTCAGTCAAGGGCTGTCGCAACTGTTCAAACACAGGCTTCACCCGGAGCGACGGGCACTTCCCTGAAGGTTAAAAATCCGGAATTCTATAATTTGCTTTTAAACTGGAGAAATAGTAAATCTGTCGAGACAGGCCTTGCCGAATCACATATTTTACGACAAAAAACAATGATGGAAATTTCGGGAAAGCTGCCTGAGAATGTAATTGAACTGAAGAGGGTAAAAGGAATGGGTGGTAAAAAAATGGAACAGGTCGGACAGGAGATCATGACAATGATCCTGGATTACCGTATGAAAAAGGGAATGGATCTTCCTCCTGACCCCCATGAAGAAGTGGCAATTGCCGGCCTCAGCACAAAGGAGGCAAGCCTTGCTCTTCATAAAACGGGGCTCACTATAAATGATATAGCGAAAAGACGCAAACTGGCTGTCACCACAGTTGAAAAACATCTGACTTATTATGTATCTGTCGGGAAGTTAAATGTTTTTGAATTGATCGACAGAGATAAATATGACAAAATAGCAAAATACCTGTCCGGAAATTCTGGAAAAGAGAATGTAACTGACATAAAAAATAAGTTAGGTGATGAATTCTCTTATGGAGAGATCAGATTAGTAATGGCTGATCTCTGTTAAAATTTATCCTGAGCGAAAAAATACCCTTTTCAGTAACCCGATTCCTCACCTTTTTTAACTGCAGGGATTCCCTTATCCATCCATTCGGGCATCGGATGATTCCTGAGATAATGATTAAAGAACTGGAACATTCTCTTACTCAGGTCAACTCTGTTTGCCCAACTCGTATCTTTCAGGTTATGCGGCTCCCCGTTATAGTTCAGCATCCACACCGGCTTATCAAGCCGTCTCAGTGCAACAAACATTTCTATTCCCTGATACCATGGGACAGCGCCATCATTATCGTTATGCATCATTAGTAATGGTGTATTGATATTAGGCGCATAGAAAAGAGGAGAATTTTCGATATATAATAGAGGCTTTTCCCAAAGTGACCCCCCTATCCTGCTCTGCTGGTATTCATATTGAAACATACGGCTCAATCCTGTTTCCCATCTGATACCCCCGTATGCACTGGTCATATTGCTTACCGGGGCGCCTGCCATTGCGGCCGCAAACATGGAAGTCCTCGTAATTATGTAAGCCGTTTGATAACCTCCCCAGCTCTGACCCTGAAGTCCCATCTTATTCTCATCGATAAAATGGTATTTATTGAGCAGGTACTGTGTGCCGCTAACAACAGCTTCATATGCGCTATGGCCGGGATAACCAACTTTATACACAATATCAGGAACAAATACAACATATCCGTTACTCGAATAAAAAGTTTTATTTATGACGGATCTGCTGGGAGCAGGGTGCTGATGCCTGAATAAATTTTCAGAATTCCTTTCATAGTAATAGACCAATAACGGGTATTTCTTTGTAGTATCGATATCTTCAGGTAGATATAATAATCCTTTTAACTTTTCCCCCGAAGAGGATAACCATTCCTCTGGTTTTACCGAAGTCCACAAGAATTTGCATTGCTGCGGATTTGCATCTGAAATTTTATAGCAGCCTGAAAAATCAATATCACTGCAATAGAGATCAGGAAAGTCAGATGCATTCTCTTTTGTAAATATTATTTTTGAAGCATTTCCAGCCTTTTTAGCTCCGCCAAAGTAGCAGTTATCCATTATCAGCAACTGAGGATCAGATACCATATTAAAAACTGCTTTGTAAAAACCGTTTTGCATGGTAACCTCATTAAAGGCAGTCAATAATACCGGCTGGCCGGAAGGGATATACTCCATATCAGGGTCAAAGTTAATATAACGAAGCCTGATATTGTTTCTCCTGCCATATGCCTGTGTAATGCTTACCGGCACCCTGACACCAGAGGGATCTGTTTTCCAGATATCATATCTGTCGTAAATATATACAAACCTGTCATCTTCACTCCATCCGGCAATTCCGTATGGCTGAGGGTCCATCGGCCTGTCATTTAATTCATCGTGAAAATTTACTGGGATCATTTTAGTCAGTGCCACCGGCACAGCACGGCTATCTGAGGTATTACGGGAATAGTAACTGCTGTCTTCAGGTTCATACCAAACAACATATTTCCCTAGTGGAGACATGATAACATTTGATTTGGCAGTTACTATTTCACTCTTGATCCCCGATTTAAGATCAACAACATAATAATCACTGAAATTATTACCCGTCCAGCCCGATTCTCTTAAATATGGTTGTT
The DNA here is from genome assembly GCA_964495655.1 of uncultured Prolixibacteraceae bacterium. GTDB lineage: Bacteria > Bacteroidota > Bacteroidia > Bacteroidales > Prolixibacteraceae > JAAYJR01. Next base: position 18,792 of record CAZBWK010000041.1, read on the forward strand.
CATTATATCCCAGTGCAATATCTGCATCTCCCTTACTTATTATTTTAATATTTCTGATATCCGGATCAGCTAATTGTATAAATCGATTAAGATCAACATGGTAAACTGCAGAGTAAGTTCTGTTTTTTTCTTTTTCTTTTTCTGCAAGCTGTTGTGATTGTAATTTTTTATCCTGCCAGTTCCATATATCCAGCAGGGGCCTGTCTTCGGCAGGTATAGTATCTTTTTTTTCGGGAACCGGATCTTTGGCCGTTCCGAAATATAGTTTTAAAGAATTTTCGGAAAAAAACATTTCACTGTGTTCCGCCGGTGACCAACCAACCGGTATACCGGGTGTATAGTTGTCAACTATTATCCCGGGCGGATTTTCTGCTGTCCCGAAATACAAACTAAAAACCTTATTCACAATAGTGTCTTTAGAGAAAAGAAAGGCATATTGTCTTCCCTGGATATCGGAAACCAATTTTGTTAAAGTTCCTGTATCGGCAAAAAGGAGAGTCTGTTCTCCGGAAAAGGTATTAAACCTGTACAGTGAAGAATTTACATATGCGCTGTCCTTCAGCTGCCGGTTAAAATAGATATGAGTTCCTTTTTTTGTATAATAATAATCTGATACAGACCTTATTAAAATTGTATCCGCAGTTTTTACATCAAATAAAATAAGATCTTCGACAACCGGTTTATCCTTTTCTCTTATGATCTTATTACCAATGCTGTCATTTGCTTTCTCTGGACTAATTGAAAAAGGTATCCACAGGACATTTTCTTCAGCTATTTTCACTGACTTCAGCCTGGGAAATTTGACAATCTGCCTGTTGGCTGGAATAAAAATACCCAGACTGTCACCGGGCATATCCTCTTCTTTTATTTTTGCCACTTTGGCTTTGCGGATCGTATCTGCCGGCTGCTTAATATGGAACAATACAAAATCATTTTCCGGTCCGATAGCAGGATTTGCACCACGGGGAATTGTATCATAACTACCATCTTTAAGCCTGATAATGAGTTTTCCGTCACCCTTTTGCGGGGTCTGTTCAAATGCAATAATTTTACCATCATTTGAAATTACCGGATCTTTTATAATGTTCCAATCTTTAAAATCATCAATAGACAACGGCCTCTTGTGCTGGGAGTATGCTACAAAAATCCAAACATTAAAAACCAGAAAAATCCAGATATGTTTTTTCATTTGCCCTGCAGTTTTTATTATCAAATCATCACTAATATAAATATTTTATCAATTGTCACTTAAGATCAGTCTGATTATTATAAATTTTTAATTTATTTATACCATTTATATCAATATCAATGAGCGGACAAGATAAGGACAAAAATATCATTCATGACAATCAGCGTGAAGATAAAAAAGAATACAGGAAATTAAATGAGTTTGAGAGATATGTGATAATATATAAAGGAACTGAAAAGCCATTCACAGGGAAATATAATGATCATAAAAAAAGCGGAACTTATGTTTGCAAGCAATGCGGATCAGAATTATACAGATCGGCCGATAAATTTGATTCACACTGCGGCTGGCCCGGCTTTGATGATGAGATCAGGGGAGCTGTAACAAAATCACCTGATCCAGACGGACGCCGTACTGAAATAACCTGCAGTTATTGCGGTGGCCATCTTGGCCACATATTTTACGGAGAAGGACTGACACAAAAGAATACAAGGCATTGTGTTAATTCAGTTTCACTCGATTTTATTCCCGGCAACAAAAAATAATATTTAACCTACTTATTTAACAGTTGCCTGTCTGCCCACTTAATGTATTGTTCCCAGTCGTAATCGGTAACATCATGTACTCCGGACCGTATATGATATGCAACTGTATTTTGCACAGGCTGGTTAACAGCAGGCATAATTTCAGTTAAAATACCCTGTTTGCCAAAGAGATTATAAACCGGAGTTGCATAAAAGGCAGCAAGAAATTCCCCCCTGGGGTCTGCCCATTTGTCCTGCTCTGCACTCGCTATATAAACAGGGCGCGGAGCGATCAATGCGATCAGTTCATGCTGGTCTGCCGGCAATGCCTCTTCATTAAGGTTATAATTCCTGAAATTACGACAAAACCAGTGAGGAAAGACATTATTGATACGTGCAACTGTTTCACCAAACTTTCTTTTTGACAATGCTGCTCCTCCGCAGCCTGAATTATTTGAAATCACAGCGGCAAATCTTTCATCTGCCGCACCTGCCCATAATGAAGTTTTTCCCAGCCTTGAGTGTCCGAAAACTATAACATTTGCAGCATCAACATCGTCATCTTTCTCCAGATAATCCAGGGCCCTGCTCAGTCCCCAGCCCCACGCAGAGATAGATCCCCACTCATTGGCAGCAGGCTGATACTGTCCGTTTTCATAAAAAAACGGATGTATCCCGTCATAAAAATCATCTTTATCAGGATCGACTTCCCCATAATAAATTGTAGCAAGTCCATAACCTGCATCAATTATTTTTTCAACAGCCCATCTGTTTGTCCGCACACCCCTTGACTGCTCTGTAAGCTGGTTGTTAATAATTCCGAAAGAGGGATTATCCCTTACCCATGCATCAGAAATAAGCACATTAACGTCATCTGTAATAGTATGATTGCCATAAAAGTTATACCCTAAGAACAGGGGAGCTTTCTCAATATTTTTAGGCAGGTAAATCAATATATTAAAATGAAGATAATTATCACCTTTTTCGAAAACCAGATCAACCTGCTTTCTTATAGCTTTACCGTTAACCGCATCTTCACCTTTTTCCACTATCTTCCAGTCAGTAATATTCAACTCTTCCGGCACCTTACCATATACATTTTCAGTAAAAAATCTCAGCAATTCCGGACGACGTTTCTTTTGCCATACACGAACATTTCTCACTTTCCTTCCATTAAATGTAGTAAGTGGGTCAGTTACAACAAATTCCGGAACTTTTGATTCATCATAATTGGGTTCAAACTTAACAATGAACTGTGCATTTAACAGGTTATAACACAACAAAAATCCCAATAAAACTACTGTTTTCATTTATCTCTATAATTTAACATTATCCCTAAACTTCGGACGTTTATGGCTTTTCCATTTCTTCTTTTCACCATAGCCATACCCATAGCCATATCCGTAACCATATCCGTAGCCATATCCGTAGCCAAATCCGTTTTTCCCAACCTTAATATTATTAATTATCAGTCCGACACCCTTGAGTTGATTTTTCTGTACCTCAGCAAGAGCATTTCTCAATGCTTCTTTATGAGTGAATTTATTCTTCACAATGAATAAATTGGAGTCAATCAAATCATAAATATGGAACAAGTCTGCAACATATCCAATTGGTGCAGTATCAATTATAATTACATCAAAGATAGTTTTTAACCGTTCAATTAATTCATTAATTTTACTGTCGCTCAGCATCTCTCCCGGATTAGGGGGAATTGGTCCTGCAGGAATAACTTTTAGATCAGGATGTTTAGTATCATAGATTATATCTTCCAGGGAAGCTTTGCCTATGATATAATTCACAACTCCAAGGTCAGACTTTATGGCAAAAGTCTCATACATCCTTGAATTACGCAAGTCAAAGTCAACTAATGCAGTGCGCTTTCTTATGAGTGCGAAAGATGAAGCAATGTTTATGGCGTTATATGTTTTCCCTTCTTTAGGGAAAGTAGACGTTAATGCAATGACAGGATTTTCCTTTTCTTTGGTAATAAGCGATATTTTTGTCCTTATAGCCCTGTACGGCTCACTTCCCGGAGAATTAGGTTTATCAAGCATATACGTACTTCCTGAATATTCATTCTGGTTGTTAAACACATGGCCGATGATCGGTAAATTTGTAACATTCTCAATATCCTCCTGAGAGATTACCTTTGTGCTGAACATATCGCCAATTAACATCAGTCCTGCAGGTACCGTAAGCCCAAACAAAAGTGCAATTGCAAAAATTATATTCTTTTTAGGCTCCACGGGACCTTCGCCAAACATTTGCGGTGCTTCCAGCATCTGGCTGTCAGGCATATTAGAAGCCTGGGCAATCTGCGCCTCAGAAAGTTTCTGAAGCAGGAAGGTATATGTTTCGTTATTAAGCTTATACTTACGTTCAATATTCACATAATTTCGTTCAGTTGCAGGAAGCCTTCTTACCTGGCTTTCAAAATTCCGGAGCCGTTTATTAATATCATTCAACGCCATTTCCGATTGTGAGATAATATTTTTTGTATTTTCCTGCAGAGAATTTTTTACACTTTCGATCTGCGCATTCAGCTTGAGTATCAGCGGGTGATCTGAATTTTTTCTTATTGATGTCTGACTCGATTTTTCAGTTATCAGGTTATTAAGCTGCAGGATCAGGTTATTTAATAAAGGGTCATCAATACCCATTGCAGAAGGAGCAATAAGGGTTTCAAGTTCGCGGCTGTCCTGTATATAAGTCATTAAGTATTTATAATAATTATTTCGGGTCTCAAGATCAACTCTTTGCCGGTCAAGCTCAGACATCTGTTCTAAAAGTTGTTGGGATTGCATTGACAGATCCAGAACCTGATTTTCACTTTGAAAAGTTTCCATCCTGTTTTCTGATACTATGAGAGAATCAGATATTGTTTGCAACTGAGTGTTTATAAACTGGATAGTCCGGTTGGCATTTTCATTTTTCTTGTGCAGATTATCAATCTGATAAACCTCGATCAGCTTATTTAAAAATACTATACCTTTATGCACATCATGCTCCCGAAGTGTAAGGCTCAGGATTGATGTCTCTTTTTTAGGCAGATCAACCTCAAGGCTGGATCTGTATCTTTTAATCAGCGAGCTTCTTGAATTAAACCTGAATTTGTACTTTTTAGGAGCATCCGGATTGAAATGGTTATTTAACACGATAGTAAAAGAAAACTCGTTAGAAACCAACCTTGTACCGGGATCTATCTCTTTAGAGAACAACACTTCAGGGATTGTTTTTATGACTCTCTCCTTATTGTAATCATATACTTTCACATCACCTTTTTCCATAATCTCCACATTAATTTTTCCTGTTGGCAATAATTCCACAGAAAAATCTGCATCGATTATCTGCAGGTGGTTTTCATCCCATACTACACTAAAAGGAGCTTTATCGTAAATCTCTTTTGAGGACAATGGCCCCGGCAAATAATAACTCACCTCAAAGTTCAGCTCATCAAGGGTTTTAGCAATTACAGGTGTAGAATGGAGTACTTCAATCTGGTTATTAATATTTCTCATACTGCTCATAATCCCGAGTCCCTGGAAAATGCTTCCGGGATCATTGGCACCCGGGCTCCCAAATGATGATTTTGTATTCCCCTCTTCTACAAGCAGAGTAGAATAAATCTGATATACCGGTGTTTTATACAGGTTATATAAAAAGGCAAGTCCGAAAAAAAGAATTAAAGTGAACAAAAACCAGTACCAGTTTCTTAAAAATCTGAAGATTAATTTCTTAATATCAATAGTGTCCTCTTCCTGTGAGGCAGGGTTGGTCCTGGGAATATGATTATTGTCAGACAAAGTCATTATTTAAAAAGGTTTAAGATCAGTAATCCTATGGATATTACTGATGCAGTTATACTAATAGGAGCGGAGTATGAAAGGTTCTTGGCTCCATATACCTTTGTACTGTGTTCCACATATACAATATCATGTGGCAGAACATAATAATAAGGAGAAAAAATAATCTGGGGATCGGTAAGATCAATCTGTGCTATATGTTTTCCATCCGGCAGTTCCCTTATCAGCTTTACATTTTGCCTGTTCCCGTAATCTGTAATATCGCCTGCGGACCCCAGAGCTTCAAAAATTGTTAATTTATTTTTCACCATCAGCTTTTGACCCGGCTGGTGAACTTCACCTAAAACTGTAACATTCCTGTTCACAAGTTTTACAAAAACTGAAGCACTCTCAAGGTAACTGTCCACACCTCTCTGGATAATATCCCTGACTTCAGCTACAGTGAGATTTTCAACATGCAGTTCTCCTAACTGAGGATATGAGATCTTACCATCTTCACCCACAAGAAAGGTTATCAGTTCGATGCTGTTCGAGGAACTTCCATAAGAACCCATACTACCCTGGGTGTTGATAAGGTTCAAAAAAGCAGCATTTCTCGGATCATCGCTAATGACCTGAATAAACAACTGGTCGTTGGGCCTGATACGATACTCCTCAGGCACCGGTCCGTTTGGATAGGTTATTCCGGATTCAATTCCGTTCAAATAAATTAATTCCTTTAATGGTGTGCTGCAGGATGTTGCAAAAACATAAATAATAATCCATACCGGAATACACTTCCGGGAAAACAATTTAATGGTTGACATGTCCCTACTTTTTGTGTAAAAATAATAAAATTATAAGCAGATCAAAATTATATGATCCAGTTTAAAGACACAAATATGAATCAATTTTTAAAAAAAATAATACTTTTGAACAAATATAGTGTTTCAACCCTGGAATATCTGAAAATTTTAAACGAATGAAACTAAATATTAAAGTCTTAATTTGCCTGTTATACCTGTTACATAATAATCTATCAATATATTCCTGTCCTCCTTCGCAAAACACAAATAATCACTGGTTTATTTCAGCCAGAACAGGTATGTCATTATTGATGAAAGAGGTTACGTCTGATTTTAAGTTCCTTAAAAATGAGTTTCGGCACCAGCCCGGACTTACACTTGATTTTACGGTCGGCAGAAACATAGATCTGAAGTGGGAACCGGGAATAAATGTAAGTTTATACCGGTTGACAGGCCACAGCGATCTTCCTGAGTTTTCGGCAACAGGTAATCATTATGCATTTATTAACCTTTATCAGCTGCCTGTAGAGTATGTAACAGTGGCCACTTCTGTTTCTGCATTTTTACGCCACTATTTTTTCAACAGTTCAGGGAACAGCAAAAACAGGGTATATTTAAAACCTTATGCAGAAATAGGAGCAGGCGTTAACTACTTTTTCACAGAACTGGGATACTCTGTTATTCCGCCTCAGAGCGATTCGCGGGTGATCTTTTATAAAGGTACCCGGAGTCCGGGACCCGGGCCGGGCAATGTAGCACAGCTTTTAACAGGTATGGGAGCCAAAGCGGTATTGCCCGGCAATGTCGACCTTATCATATCATTCAATGCTGATGTTGTAAATTACGGTTGTCTTGACGCAGTTCATAACTATACAAATGGAAAAAGGAACCATGCATTCAGCATAGTTCCTAAATTTCTGACAGGGGTTATTATCCCGTTAGGTAATAATAATATTTCAAATCGTCATATGCCCTGGAGCCCTTAACTAAACATTCATTATGATACGGCAGTACCGATAAGGAATGTAGCGGCAAGTGCAATAATTGCATAAAGCTCAGGGAAAACAGCAAGAATAAGTGTTTTACCTGCAACATCATGTCCTGATCCGATAGCGGCAATACCATTTGCACAAATTTGCCCCTGGCGGATTGATGACAATAATCCAACAAAACCCAGAGTCAGTCCGGAAGCAAAAACAGCAGCAGCTACCCACCAGCCGATATCTGATCCCAAAAGGCCAAAACCGCTAAGGAGAAAATACCCTGCAAATCCATACAGTCCCTGACTTCCCGGTAAGGCTGAAAGCATAATGTAACTACCAAAAGCTTCACTGTTCTTTTTCATTGCACCAACAGCTGCATTACCTGCGATAGTAGTACCGTAAACACTTCCAATGCCGGCAAGGCCGACCATTAATCCAATTCCTACGTAAGCTAAAATAATAGGTCCCATTTTAAATTCATTTTAAATTATTACTGATTTTTTTATTCTTATGATTTAGAGGCCGGTTCTGCAAAAGGTTTGTAGGCCTTGCCTCCACCGGTAAAACCGGCATTTTTATAAAATTCTACAAATGTTAAACGTATAGGATGCACGAAGGCTCCCAATGACGACATAAAGATAGTAATACCGTGGCCGATAACTAGAATAATTATCATTACCAATGGTCCGAAAATTATATTATCCGGCTTCATACTCATAGCCATGCTATTGAACACCATACCCAGGATAGCACTGGAAATTCCAAGTGCAAACAACCTTATATATGACAATAAATCACCCAGCAAGCCGGTTGCCATAACATATACATCCCATAATCCGGCGCCGATATTGATCAAAATATTCCGCTTCGGATTATTTAATACAAGTATCAACAATCCAGCCACTATCATAACTGCATACTGGGCAGTACCAGCCACCTGATCGGATAAGGCGCCTGCCGATTTCAACCCGAAAACAACAGCAAGGCCAATTAAAAGTATCAACCATCCTATTGTTGGAAGGGTATATAACACTCCCTGTGTACGTTTAACATTGAATACTTTAATTACCATGCCGAAAAGGATCTGGACAACGCCTAAAATGAGTGCAAGGTTGAACAACTGGTCAGTATCGACCATGAACTCTTTAGCTTTACTGAGCCAGGGTATATCAGCATTGATCAGATCAATTCCGAAGAATGTTCCTGTGAGAATACCAAAAATAACAGTTGCCAGTCCCAACCATTGAGCAAGGCTAAAAACAGATTTCATTGATGGTAATTTCCTCTTGGCCAGTGCTGCGGCCAAAATAATAAATAACCCGTACCCTGCATCACCCAGGCAAAATCCAAAGAACATCATATAGAATGGCGCAAAAAACGGCACCAGGTCAATCTCTTTATGATTAGGCAGGTCATACAGGTTGCCGATAATTTCGTATAATCTGGCAAAACGGTTATTGTGCAAAAGAACAGGCACCTTATCTTCATCCTCCGGTTTATCAGAGGAATAAAGGATCTGGTTGTTTTCCAGATATTCATCCAGAGGAGCCTTTTTTGTTTCAGGAACCCATCCCTCAAGAATCTTGACTTTCCCCTCAACTTCGTCACTGGTCTGAAGAATTGCATTTTGCTCTGCAATCTGTCTCTGTATGTCTTCAATATATGATTTAAGTAAATCCTGACCGTAAGAGGCAATGTGGTTTAATTCATCCTTTAATGCATCAATCTTTGCTTTGACAGCGGAGATCTCAGCTTCCGCCTGACTCAATGATAGATGCGGAAGCACAACCTCATCAGCTCCGGACAGCTCTTCAAGTCTATTAATTTCAGTGTCAGTATCACTTAAATTGCCATTCTTATCGAGCCTGACAAAGTATCTGTAACCTTCATGGTCACCAATAACTTTTATATAGTAATTCTCCTCCCATTCAGGCTTGAATTTCTTAACAGGGCATAACAAAAATCGTGTGGTAATTCCATTTTGTTTCAGCTTTTCAACCAGCTCCCACCTAAAATCACCCCATGGCTTAAGCTGCTTTTGCTCTTTCTCATGTTGCAAAATAGTATGGAAATTATGTTCCAGTTCCCGTTCTATTTCTTTAAGTCTGTCAAACAGCTCTTCTCCGGTGGACAATTCAGGAAGTGTTTCAATCTTTTTTGGTTCAAGCATTTTCAGCTTTTTGGCTGCTTTGTCCACCTCTGACAGATGCCTGTAAAGATCCTGCATTTCAAGAGTAGGTTCTTTGATCTTCTCATTAATATGCACTACTCCGATATTTCTGATATCTTCCAGAAAATCTTTATATGCAGAATGATGCACCAGAAATGAGTATTTATACATCGGAATGATCATACTTCAACCTCCTGTCTTTGCTTTTCCTGTCTGTCTTTAACAATCTTCTGAGCTGACTTGGACAAATTATCCTGGTCTTCCAGGAATCGTTTAATCTTAAGAATAGCATCCTGGAATCCCGGAATCTGAACCTTCTCATACAGGTTTACTTTCTGGGTTGTCTTCTTCCTGACAAAGTCAAGCAGTTCCATTTTGCGATTATAAACTTCCCTCTCTATTGCCACTTCAGCAATCTTTTTAATTATCGCTATTCCGTCAGCAAACCAGACAGGCTGATTAAAAAGATTATCACTATTAATTTCGAATTTTATATTCTCCAGTACCGGGGTAAATACACCGGCAATCTTTTTTGATGAGAGCTCAACATCGCTAAGTCTTACCATGTTCTGGTCAAATTCTCCCCAGAGCCGGGACATCTTTTCATAAGATGTGATCTGGTTGTGATACTCCTTTTCAAGCGATGAGGCCATATCTTTGGCTTTTTTAACCTCAACCCTGAGGGCAGACTCTTTGTTTTTAAGGATAGGCAATGCCCTCTCCCTTACCCTGAGTTGCTTGTCGAGGTTTTGAAGCGCTATTTTATTATATTGAAATTTTACTGCCACCTGATCGATGTTTATGATTCATAATTGATTATTATAATAAACTCTCTTTTGATCAGTTTTTCCAGTATTTTTCCACCAGGTTTTCTCGTATTGCAACCTCAGCCTTACTGAAATACTTACCAAACAGTTCCCATGATATATCGAGCATTGTATCTGTATCGACATTCACATCGATTGCTAAAAGTCTGTCAGAATACTCCTTGGCAAAATCCAATGTCCGTTCGTCATAATCGGTAAGATCGAACCCATTTTCCAGCTTTGTGCGGGCGTTTGCAGCATCAGCATACAGACGAATAGCCGAGTTCATTACCTGAGGATGATCTTCCCTGGTCTTTTTGCCAATTACCAACTGTTTCAACCTTGAAAGTGATCTGAACGGATCTACAATAACCTTACCGATCTCTGAATCACGGCGCAGGAATAACTGGCCTTCGGTAATATACCCGGTGTTATCCGGTATAGCGTGTGTAATGTCGCCTCCCGACAGGGTTGTAACGGCAATAATTGTTATTGATCCCCCGGACGGGAATTGAACAGCTTTTTCATAAATCCTGGCAAGGTCTGAATAGAGTGATCCCGGCATACTGTCTTTCGACGGGATCTGGTCCATCCTGTTTGACACAATACTCAGTGCATCGGCATAGAGTGTCATATCAGTTAAAAGTACAAGTACATTTTCATTTTTATCAACTGCAAAATACTCTGCTGCAGTAAGTGCCATATCGGGAACCAGTAAGCGTTCTACCGGAGGATTCTCAGTAGTGTTCACAAAACTTACGATCCTGTCGAGGGCTCCGGCATTATCAAATACATTTTTAAAATAGAGATAATCATCATTAGACAATCCCATTCCGCCCAATATGATCTTATCGGCTTTTGCTCTCAGGGCAACACTTGCCATAACCTGGTTATAGGGCTGGTCAGGGTCAGCAAAAAATGGTATTTTCTGTCCTGACACCAGAGTGTTATTAAGGTCGATCCCTGCAATACCGGTTGCAATCAACTGCGAAGGTTGTTTACGCCTGACAGGGTTAACCGATGGGCTTCCAATATCCCTTACATCTCCCTGTATATCAGGCCCTCCATCGATCGGATCTCCGTAAGAATTAAAGAATCGTCCTGCCAGTTCATCGCTAACCTTAAGCTGTGGCGGCCTCCCCAAAAAACTTACCTCTGCGTTTGTCGGGATTCCTTCTGTCCCTTCAAAGATCTGCAAGGTTATATCCTCACCTGTAATTTTAACCACCTGTGCCATCCTGCCGTTAACGCTGGCAATCTCATCGTAACCTACATCTGTGGCTTTTAGAGTCACTGTGGCTTTAGTTATGTTTGTTAATTTTGTATATACTTTCTGAAATGCCTGGCTTTCCATAATGATATAATTTCAGTATTAATGATTATCGACTTAATATTAGTTTGCCCTCTCGCTTATTAATTTCTCCAGAGCTTCCTGGTGCTGAAAAAACTTATCCGTTTTGAATTCACTATAGTTCATCTGTTTAAACTCATTAATTATCTGCTTAAAGAATGAGCTTACATCTTCGAAATGATCGAATGAATAGTTCTTATCAACCACTTCCAGGACTTTTGACAACATATATTTTTGTCTTTCCATTGGTGTGGAAGCATCTATTACATCAAAGGCATCCTGTTGCAGGATCACGAAGTCGATAAGTTCAGACTTCCAGAAGGTTTCATGGAAATTTATAGGTACTCCGTCGTCACCAAGAATATTGATCTGCTCCATAGCCTCTTTACCTCTGAGCAGTATATCCTTAACATCCAAAACATTTTTAAGCCAGCTGTCACTGATATTTTTTGTAAAATGTTCCTGTACTTCAGGATATTCGAGATACTTGGAATAACTGTCAATAGGATCAATTGCAGGATAACGCTTACTGTCGGCACGTGCCTGATTTAATCCATAGAAACAGCGTGCTGCCTTACGGGTACTTTCGGTTACAGGTTCTTTCAGGTTACCCCCTGCAGGAGATACTGTTCCGATAAATGTAATTGAACCTGTTTCCCCGTTATTAAGGTAAACGAATCCGGCTCTGGCATAGAAATTAGAAATAATCGCAGACAGGTCCATTGGAAACGCATCCGGTCCCGGCAGCTCTTCAAGCCTGTTTGACATCTCACGTAATGCCTGCGCCCAACGGGATGTAGAATCGGCCATCAATAAAACTTTAAGCCCCATAGCCCTGTAATATTCTCCTATAGTCATGGCTGTATAGACTGATGCTTCACGGGCAGCCACCGGCATGTTAGAGGTATTAGCAATAATAATAGTCCTTTCGATCAATTTTTTACCAGTACGGGGGTCATCCAGTTCCGGAAATTCGGCGAATATTTCAACTACCTCATTTGCCCGTTCTCCGCATGCAGCAATAATAACGATATCAGCTTCAGCCTGCTTGGAGATTGCATGCTGTAAAACTGTTTTACCGGTTCCGAAAGGCCCGGGGATAAATCCTGTTCCGCCTTCAGTAATCGGGTTAAGAGTATCCATACAACGGACACCGGTCTCGAGCAACCTGAAAGGACGCGGTTTTTCTTTAAATCCGCCAACAGCAACCTTAACCGGCCATTTCTGCACCATTGTCAGCTTAATGTCATTATCGTTTTCATCTGTGACCACTGCAATCTGCTCATCCACGGTATATTCTCCCTCTCCGGCAATTTCCTTTAACTTATAGGAACCTTTCATTTTGAACGGAACCATGATCTTGTGAGGTTGTCCGTTTTCATCAACCTCACCAAGCCAGTCACCTGCCTGTACCTCATCACCGGCAGTGGCAACAGGTTTAAAACTCCATTTCGTATCCCTGTCAAGCGGATCGGTATATTCACCCCTGTTAAGAAATATTCCCTGCATCTTATCAAGGTCATTCTGCAGTCCGTCATAATTCTTTGATAAAATACCGGGGCCAAGGGTAACTTCCAGCATATGCCCCTGAAATTCCACTGTAGATCCCGGCTTCAGGCCCCTGGTGCTTTCGAACACCTGTACATAAACATTTTTACCGATCACTTTGATAACCTCGGCCATCAGCCTCTCGTCAGCGAGAGTAATGAAACAAATTTCGTTCTGGGCAACCGGCCCGTTAACTTCGACCATTACAAGATTGGCAACAATACCAACCACTATACCTGTTGTTTTATTTTCTTTTTCCATATGTTATTGCGAATTCTTCAGGAAATTCAAAATTGGATTTTAATTTATCTAAAAACTGATTAAATATCTGTTGTCCTTTTTCTTTATCAAGTACGAACCAGCGCTCTGTAATTAACAGCTTAAGCAGAAATGCCAGTATTTTTTCAATTGAAAAATAATTAAAGAATGTGATTTCATCGAGAAATTTCCAGAAATGGTTGTCAAATTGCATCTCTCTTTCAAGAATATTCTCAATTTCAAACATCTGTATAATGTTCTCAATATCAATATTCTCATCTGTAATTCCGAAATCACGGGCACGGCTTCTTTTCAGTGAACGGGCCAGTTCATCGTCACCAATGATGGCATCCTCGTAAGGTATATCATGTTTCCTTCCGTTAAGGGCAAGCATGATATTACCCATCTGTTTTTTATATCTGGTAACCTCAGCAACAAAATCATTGCCTGAAGCCGACATCATTCCATACCAGCCGCGTGTAAGAGTATTAATGGCACCTGACCTGGATATCTTCTCTTCAGAGTTGTGATAACTCTTAATGAATTCTGATATATAAGCAGGCAACAGAGAAAAATCAAGTGACTCCAACTGCTTTTTATCGATAAACGGCTCCAGAAAATCTTTGCTGAAATTGCCCCTCTCATCCCATTCTGCATCCTTATCATACAGCAGACCGAGCAGATTATCATGATCCCAGGGAAGATAAAACAACTTAACTAGTTCAAAATCTGAAGAATGCAATTCATTTTCCAGATACTCCCGCAGTTCAACAGAAGAGTAGTGAAGCTTCTTGTCATCAGGAATAATATCGGGCAAACCTGCTACCAGACAGTAATAATTTTTTTTGCTCATTTTTCCTCCCCAAAAAGAATCTGACTGGTTTTAGGTCTCAAATAACCTTTCAGGAAATTGGTAAAATCATCGTCTGTGAAGCTTATCAGATAACTGTTATCTGACGGGCCGATCTTGAAACCTGATTTAACATTGGATGAAAAAGTAACTTCCACTCCTTTATTCAACTCTGCCGCTAAATTATTCTTAAAGTAGGATTCAAGTTGTCCCCGTTCAGATTCAGACAAGATCACTTTAAGGTCGAGGCTCTCTTTTTCCATCCAGCCTTTTATTACATTTGTAATTAGCGCTTTCAGATAATCTTTATCTGAAAACACCTCACCTACTGAAGGTTTAATAACCTGGAGGGTAATAAGTTTGGTAATTTCCTGTTTAACAGTCGAAACTGCCTGGTTTAACGACATTTTGATTTCCGATTCAACCTGCTTTTGCAGGTCAGCCGATTTAAGCCGGGTCTCCTTCATCAACTTGTCTGCCTCATCCTGAGCTTCTTGTTTTATACGTGAAGCTGTTTCACTGGCTTCCTTAATTATAGCTTCCGCTTCCTCCTTTGCTTTTTGAACACCTTCGTTATAAATGGTTTCGGTTAATTGTTGAATTTTTGAATTCATATATTCCTGATATTTAAAAATTGCATCTTATAATAAAATCTCTTTAATATCTTGATTCCGAACTTAAAGCAGTTTTAATAACTACCGTTTTTGACCATTCCAAAATCAAAAGCCGTAAAATTAGTAACAAGATTTAAATAAGAGAGTAACAATAGTAGCATTTTTTTAACTTTTATGTCGCATAATATATTTCTGAAAAAAAACAGTGGTTTGTTACATGATGCCAAAAATATTATCCTGCAATTAATTAGCATGACAATATTTTTTTGGTAATCAGTTTTTTAAAACTAAAAAAAATCCCGGCAAATAATTGTCCTTTAACAATTATTGACAATAAAAGTACTCAAAGTCTTTTAATATTTAATTAACATTAGATATAATTCAATTCTATCTTACTGCAAATTAG
>CAZBWK010000042.1:0-34056 GCA_964495655.1 uncultured Prolixibacteraceae bacterium
CCCGGACCGGTAATAAACATTTTAGAAATATTTTCAACCATAAACACAAAGTCAGTGAGTGCCGGAGAATATACAGCTCCACCGGCACACGGGCCTAAGATGACTGAAATTTGCGGAATAACTCCCGAAGCCAGGGTATTCCTGTAAAATATCTCTCCATATCCTGCGAGTGAGTTCACTCCTTCCTGTATCCTGGCGCCTCCCGAGTCATTTATACCTATCAGGGGAACTCTCATTTTCAGTGCATGATCCATAATTTTTGTAATCTTTCTGGCATGCATCAATCCGAGAGAGCCTCCGGCCACAGTAAAATCCTGTGCAAATATGCAAACAGGCTTATTATATATTGTCCCGGTCCCTATTATGACACCATCCCCGGCAAGCACTTTTGTCTCCATTCCAAAATCTCTGGCGCTATGCTCCACAAAGAGGTCATATTCATGAAATGAATTCTTATCAAGTAAAGCGACTATCCGTTCGCGGGCAGTCAGTTTACCCATTTGAGTCTGCTTTTCTATAGCCTTGTCACCACCGCCTTTTTGAATTTCTCTTTTCCTTTTTCTAAGGTCAAGAACGTTTCTTCTTATTGACATAAAGCGTAATAAATTATAATTTTATAAAAAAAGGATTCTATGGTCTTATTATATACGGGATAAAATTAATCATTTTTTTCAAACACTCTTTAAGTGAAAAATGAGAGGCAAAGCTTAATCATCTCGCTGCCCACCGGAAAACTGTAAAAGCAATGACACTGTAACCCAGGTTAGGAATCCAGACAGCCAGCAATGGCGGTGCATTACCATTTACTGCAAATACTGTTGAGATCTGCATGAATAATATATAAGAAAAACTTAACAGCAATCCGAGTCCGAGGTGAATTCCCAGTCCCCCTTTTACCTTCCTCGATGCCAGTCCGGCTCCTATGATCGTAAGTATAAACGCTGAAAACGGGCCGGCAAGGCGTTTATGTTTTTCAATTTCCCACTCCACTGTGTTGATGCCCCTCATTTTCATTTTTGCTATCTCCTCTTTTAAGTCAGGAGTTGTATAATTTTCCATTTCATTCTTAACAACTCTATAATCATCGGGAGTCATGTTCAGGGTTGTGTCAATCCGGTAACCCTTCTCAATAACTTCATGACTGTCATATATCTTTCTTCTCCACCAGTTATTAAGGATCCATTTGCCGCTTTCTTCATCCCACCTGATATTCTCAGCGGTTAATTTTTCAATAAGTTTGGAATCTTCAAAATGCTCAATGGTAAACCTGTATCCTACATTACTCGGGTTATAACTTTGCATATAGATAAAAACCCCCGGTTCTATCTGTCTGTGTATGTTACGTTCATCTGACACGGTCTGCCTGTTGTTATCAATGTAAAACTGCCTGAACTGGTTAAGTGTCTGATTTGCCGGAGGAATTACATAATTGCCGAGAACAAAGGAGAACACAGCAAGCAACAATGCTGACACCAGGTAAGGTCTCATTAACCTGCCATATGACACTCCGTTGCTGATAATGGCAATTATTTCAGTGTTATATGCCATTTTTGATGTGAAATAGATCACGGCGATGAAGGTAAAAAGCGGACTGAAAAGATTGGCGAAGTATGGGATAAAATTGAGATAGTACTCACTGAGAATGACTGACCAGGAAATATCCTTAGATAAAAACTCATCAAGGTTTTCAGACATGTCAAAAACAACTGCAATACTTAAGATCAATGCTATTGCATAGAAGAAAGTACCGAGAAACTTTTTTGTAATATAAATATCTATGGTTTTATAAAACTTCATAATAATTATAACCTTTCGCTTAATTGCTTAACCATGTCATTCTTCCAACCTTTGAAATTCCCTTCAATAATTTTTTGCCGTGCTGTTCTGACCAGCCACATATAAAAAGCCAGGTTATGATGACTGGCTATCTGTGCACCAAGCATCTCATTCGAAACAACCAGATGTCTCAGATATGCTTTTGAATATACATCTACAAAAGAAGTGCCGTTTTCGTCGATTGGTGAATGATCATTTGCCCACTTACGGTTACGGATATTTATGATCCCTGCAGAAGTGAAAAGCATACCATTTCTCCCGTTCCTGGTAGGCATAACACAATCAAACATATCTATCCCGCGGTCTACAGCCTCAAGAATATTTACCGGAGTTCCCACTCCCATAAGGTACCTGGGTCTGTTTTCAGGAAGTTCTGCCGTTACAATTTCTGTCATTTCGTACATCACCTTTTCCGGTTCACCGACAGACAACCCTCCTATCGCATATCCGTCTGCTTCATAACTCATTACATGACAAGCGGCTTCTTTCCGCAAAGCGGAAAAGGTAGCTCCCTGCACGATCGGGAAGAGGGACTGCCGGTATCCATATAATGATTCTGTCTTATCAAACTGGTCAAAACATCTTTTCAGCCACCTGTGTGTAAGTTCCATTGACTTCTTTGCATATTCATAGTCAGCATCACCCGGAGTGCATTCATCGAATGCCATTATTATATCGGCCCCTATTGAACGCTGTATATCAATTACTTTTTCCGGAGTAAAAATATGATATGAACCATCTATATGCGACTGGAACCTTGCCCCCTCTTCGCTCAGTTTTCGGATATCTCCCAATGAAAAAACCTGGTAGCCGCCACTGTCGGTCAGCATGGGGCCATCCCACAAGGAAAACCTGTGAAGTCCGCCTGCCTCTTCAAGAACCTGCATTCCGGGACGTAAATAGAGATGGTACGCATTACCCAGGATCATAACTGCTTTAATATCGTTTTTAAGATCCCGCGCATGGATACCTTTAACTGACCCTGCAGTCCCTACCGGCATAAAAACCGGTGTCTCAATTTTACCGTGGGCTGTTGTTATGACCCCGGCTCTTGCCCGGGAACCATTTATTGCCGATATTAACTTAAAATCCATTATCTCTTTTTTAAAAGGAGATCAAATATAACTGAGTTTAGTATAAAAAGTAAAATTTTTATTGATCAATACCTTATGTTTTTTATAATTAATTGAATAACAATTTAATAAATTTTTAAATCTGCCAATAAAGAGCATGAAGGGCCTTTTTAGACCCAACCTGTAACTATTATTTAAAAACGTCGTTTTTTATCAATTAATTTTGAAATTGAGTTGAATGTTTACATTTTTGGCGAATAATTATTAATTGTAATTAATGCTGAAATCAATTCAAACTGCAATAGAGCAGCTTCAGACGCCTGAATGGGCGGTGCTGTATGTTTTTTGTACCATCTGTATTTTCAGGATTTTTTATCAGGTCTGTTTTACAGGAAGGGTTTTTCGCAAAAAACCGGAGTTTGATGGCGGAGTACTCCCACTGTCACTGATATTGACATTAAGGAACGAGGAGGATAATATAAGAAAGTATCTGCCAACAGTTTTAGAGGCAAAAAAATCCGGCTTTGAGCTTATTGCTGTTGACGACTTCTCGGCCGACAATTCAATGGCCCTGTTGGGCTCATTGAAAGAGAAATACAGTCATTTAAAGATTTCTGCACTAAACCAGGAAACCTGGCATTCTGTCAAGATGGCGCAGAATATTGCAATAAAAGCTGCCCGATACGACTGGGTTATGGTAATTCCTCCATCAATTTGTAAATTTGATCCTGAATGGCTTCAGGTAATATCATCATATATGAATAATGATGTTGATGTCATAGTTAATTACTCAAATGTTCAGCATACGGGTTCATTCTTCAATATGCTCTACAGGGTGGAAAACTTTTTTCAGCAAATCAAAAGTGCCGGATATATAGTTGTCGGCTTACCTTTTGTGGTATCAGAGGAAAATATAGCATTCAGGAAGATTAAATATTATGATTCAGGTGGTTACAGGCATAAAGTGGGAGAACCTTATGCAAACCTCGAATTACTTATTAACACTTTTATCAGGAAGAAGAGTACAAGGATCCTTTTCAGTGGAAAAACAAAAATACTCAGGGATGAGGTCATTGATGCCTCCGAATTTTTCGACTTACTGAAAAAAGAGATAAGGATCAGAAAGCATCTTAAAAAATCGAAAAAAATCATGCCTGCAATTGAAGAGTTTACAGAATGTATCTTCCTGCCATTTATGGCAGGAATTTACTTTTTAATACCTCCTCTTCTCCCTGTTTTATTGTTTTTGCTTTTTTTAATAATTTTAACAAAATTGTTTATCATAAAAAAAGCCATCAAACGTTTGAATGAAAGTAAATTATTATTATCTTCGTTAACATATGCATTATTTATGCCTTGTCTGAAGTTGGGTTACCGGTTTTATTATAACCATTATATCCTTAAAAAAAGATGCAAAAGCAAAAGATAAATTTGTCAGCAAAAGCACATCAGGATTACACTCTTGTAAAAATGGCTTTGGATGGCGATGAGAATGCATTCACAAGGTTACTCTCACGGTATAAAGATGCTATATATTTCATGTTGCTTAAAATGGTGAACAACAGGAGTGATGCAGAGGACCTGACACTCGAAGCATTTGGCAAAGCTTTTAAAAATCTTAACCAGTATTCACCCACATACGCTTTCAGTACCTGGCTATTCAGAATTGCCTCCAATAACTGTATTGATTTCTTACGCAGGAAAAAGGGCACCTACGTCTATATTGAAAATGACTCAGTTAACTCTGACGAAGGAGATGCGGTTAAGCTGAGATCAAAGGATCTGAACCCCGAAGAAAAGTTCATACGTAAACAAAAAGCCATATTATTACACCGCGTTGTAAGAAAGTTAAAGCCCCGTTACCGCACACTTGTAGAGTTGAGATATTTCAGGGAATACTCTTATGAGGAGATAGCGAAAGAGCTTAACCTGCCTTTAGGCACTGTAAAGGCACAGCTGTTCAGAGCCCGTGAGATACTTTTTAAAATGATTGACAACACAGAGATAGGCAACAGGTAATATTATGGATATTCTTATAAAATACTTCCGGGAATTGACTTCCGGACAAATAGAAATGTTCAGGTCGTTAGAACCCCTTTATAATGAATGGAATTCAAAGATCAATGTAATTTCGAGGAAAGACATTTCCCGGTTGTACGAAAGGCATGTTCTTCACTCACTGGCGATAGGAAAATTCATAAGTTTCATTCAGGGAACTAAAATCCTGGATGTCGGCACCGGCGGAGGTTTCCCGGGGATACCCCTGGCAATTCTTTTCCCGGAAGCAGATTTTCATCTTATCGATTCGGTGGGTAAAAAAATCAGGGTTGTGAATGAGATCTCATCAGCCCTTGGATTGAGAAATGTAACCACAGAACAGATCCGTCTTGAAAACCTGAAGGCTAAATATGATTTTGTTGTCAGCCGGGCTGTAACCAAATTGCCTGAATTCGCAGGGTGGGCAAAAAAGAACATCTCTCCTGTGCATAAAAATGCAATCCCCAATGGAATACTCTATCTGAAAGGCGGAGGCCTCTCCTCAGAAATAAAGCCTTTTAAAAATAAGGTGATTGTTCAGGATCTTTCCAGGTATTTCAGGGAAGAGTATTTTGAAACAAAGAAGCTGATTTATATTGAATTATAAATCCGGATCCGTTCACTGAAGTGAACGGCAAGGGATAAGGCATTGAACTTGCAGGCTGCTACATCCGGGCCTTATCCATTGCCGTCGGCTTGAGCCGACGGATTCAGATGATCATTAATATCTCCATCCAAATTTATAACTCCTCATCCCCGAATGATACCCCCATCTTCCTGCCTTTAAGGATCAGCGGATTCTCAGTATCCACCAGCCTCAGTTTATTCCCCACCTCACTCAGAGGCACAGCTGTCAGGTCCCCTCTATTCATAGCAACCATCGTCCCGTAACATCCCTCAGCAATACATTGAGCAGCAAAAGCTCCATACCGTGTCGCAAGTATCCTGTCGTTGGGTGTCGGGCTCCCCCCCCTCTGTATATAACCCAATACAGTCTCGCGGGTTTCCATGTCAGTATAGATCCTTATTGCTTCAGCAATAAAAGACCCGGCAGAACGATTTTTAGGGTGTTCTATTCCTTCAGCCACAACCACAATAGAGTATGGTTTCTTCTCTGCAAAGCGGCTTTCAATTTTTTTACAGACAGCGCGGATATTGTATGGCAACTCAGGAATAAGAATAATGTCACCACCTCCGGCCGTACCCGAATATAAGGCAAGCCAGCCGGCATTATGTCCCATCACCTCGATGATCATAACTCTCTGGTGGGAATTAGCTGTATTATGAAGACGGTCAATTGCATCCGTTGCGATCTGAACAGCAGAATCAAATCCAAAGGTTACGTCAGTACCCCAAACATCATTATCAATGGTCTTGGGGATACCTATCACATTCATGCCCTCCTGAGAAATCATATGCGCTGTTTTCATTGTTCCGTTGCCTCCGATACACACAATACAATCCAGTCCCAGGTCTTTGTAAGTACTTAGTATCTTTTCCGGTTTATCCTGATCGTTATTGCCGTTATCATATCCTTTATAAGGTTTTTCACGCGAGGTGCCAAGAATAGTGCCGCCGACAGTTAAAATACCTGAAAGCTGCGACTCTCTTAAAATAATATATTCACGGTTTATGAGGCCCAAAAAGCCGGCAGTGAAACCATAAACTTCCATTCCGTATTCTATTATGGCAGTCTTGCCGACTCCCCTGATAGCTGCGTTTAATCCCGGACAGTCACCTCCGGCAGTGAGAATCCCTATTTTTTTTGTTTTTCCTGAATTGCCCATAATTAATAATTTTATTCCCGAAAATTACGAATTATAATTAACGGACTGATCTGTTTTTAAACTTAAAAGTTAACCTTTTAATTAATTTAAAGAATGATTAAATGTTGGGTATATGATGATTTTGAGTTATTTTTGTTAAAAATTTATTCAATAATGAGTATTTAACCAAAAAATCAATAGCTATGAGACATATAATTTATTTTCTTTTAACAGGTATGATGATTTTTGCAATTTCATGTACAGGAGGCCGGAAAAAGGCAGACCAGGATGCAGAAGAAAAAAAGGCGAAGGTTGAGAAGCCTGCCGGCCCTAATGAACTGGCCAGTTCAGAAAAAGCAGAGGGCTGGGTACTTCTGTTTGACGGGACAACCAATACCGGCTGGCGCGGAGTGAACAAAGGCCATTTCCCGGCAGGATGGGAGGTAGTTGACGGCACCATTCACTGCAAAGGTTCCGGACAAGGTGAAGCCGGTTCTGAAGATGGCGGGGATATTTTGTATGACAAGGAGTTCACCAATTTTCATCTGAAAATAGACTGGAAGATAGGAGAAGGCGGCAACTCGGGTATTTTTTATCTGGGCCAGGAGGTTGAGGACTGGCCTATCTGGAAAACCGCACCGGAATTCCAGGTACTTGACAATGATAAACACCCGGATGCAATACTTGGCAAAGACGGCAACAGGAAAGCTGCTTCTCTGTATGACCTGATACCGGCAAATCCTCAAAACACCAAACCGGCAGGTGAATGGAACTCGGCAGAGATACTTGTTTACAATGGCACTGTGGTTCACAAACAAAACGGAGAGACTGTTCTGGAATACCATCTGTGGACAGATGACTGGAAAAAACTTGTGGCAGATTCTAAATTTCCGGCTTTGAATCCTGACTGGGCAGATGTGGCCAAATCAGGTTACATTGCTTTACAGGACCATGGCGATGATGTCTGGTACAGGAATATTAAAATAAGAGAGCTCTGAAAAGCTTATGTGGTTTACTGAAAAATACCCGGTGGTGTTTGGCCGCCGGGTATTTTTATTCCGGGTAATACCTTGAATCATTCAATATCTGCTGATAATCATTATTACTCATCAATTCCTTAAGAGTAGTTTCCTTGTGCTTTTTCATATACTCCCTGACTATCTGCCAGCCAATCCAAATCCCCGCACGGGGTGGTGACTCAATCGGGAAACTGGTTGTATACGGACCATCATTGATATACCGCAGTATATCCATACGTTTATTGGAATACAACATTTTATGCTCAACCAGGTAATTCCACATCTGTGGTTCGTTATCAATGCACCATCTGAGTTGTTTGCCTGAATAGCCAATCTTAAGGGTATCATGCATATCCGGCAGGAGAGCATCAGTAAAATACATCAGCTTACCCTGATAAATTATATTGTCAAGCACGGTAGTCGCTTCTGCCGTTTCTTCAAACTCTGTTAGTCCCCATGCATAAACGACATCTGAAATCAATTTTTGCGAGTTCATATTGGGCAGTTTGTAGGAAGGGACGGTACTAAGCAGTTGATAATAACTGCAATCACTCCCCAGATACTTATCCAGGCTTATGCCAATAATATTTTCAGCAGTAACTACCGACTGGTTGAACCCTGATATCATGGTAAAAATGGTCGGAAGCTCCTTTTCCGGGAAGTGATACAAATAATATTTAAAAGCTTCTGTAAGGGCAGTCTCTATATTTCCGAAATCTGAAAATTCATCAATAACCAGGGATCTTAAATTCACGATCATTGTATCTTTAATAAATCCTGTTATTAACTCCGGAAAATAGTCCTCTTCGATGCCGCCGATGCCAATAACCTTCCATGTAAACAGGTCAAAAAAACCGGGATATTGGCCTCTGAGCTCCCTCAGCTCTTCAAGAGTGTCTTTAAGGGGCAGGGCGAACAGTTTATCCTCAAACCTGACAATTTCAACCTCCTCTTCAATACCAGATATGTCAACCTTCAACCGGTTTCTTTTACAGGCGGACAAAAAGGCTGCCGCAATCAAAACAAATAAAATGGTCTTTTTTAGAGTTTGCATAATATTCCCAGTCAGTCAATTTAATTTATACGAAGCGCGCTGGTAATTATTGCGGAAGCTCCTCAAAAAGTCTGATTAAAAAAGAGTTTTTTCTAATTTTATAAATCAGCAAATAGCTCTGTAATACTTTTTTGCTATTTTTGTTTTATGGTCAAGGAATTGGAAAAAATAAAAAAGATGATTGCAGAATGGGTTCATGAAAAGAAAGACTGGGAAACCCGGCATACAATTACACCCTTTTATCAAAACGTAACCAGGGAAGGCATTCAGTTTTGAAAGCACAAGATAATCCTTAAATTTGGACACTCATTTTTCGATTTCATTTACAGATTACAAACCAATTTGCAGATGAGTACCGACTACTATTATATAAAAGAACATATAAACCGGCATATTAATTTCTACACTTCCGCTGCAGTGGCAAACCGTGGCAGGGATTTGTACAGAAATAAAAAGGTGTTATTCGATGATTATATAGAGAAAACAGATGGTTGGAAATTCACAGTTTTAGGCTCGAAAAAATACCAGGTACTGATAAAAGGAATAAACAGCAAAAACATACAGACTACCTGCACATGCCCTTTCGACTGGGGGAGCATTTGCAAACATACAGTGGCAGCATTACTTTTTATATCAGATAATCTTGAGGAAAGACCGGTGTTGCAAAACCAGAAGCAGCCGGAAACCGGTTTGCCTGCAAAAAAGGAAATCAGGAAAAATCTGGGATTTGAAATACCTGACTATAAGTTTATAGATATAAGCTTTGTAAAAAAAAATGTTTCTAACTCTGTTTTCAGGCAAATTTTCTACCAAAGGTATGATGATTTCTTCGATTCAATAGAGGTTACAAACGAATCATTAACATTTGTCTCCGGTCAGTTACATGACAATGTAAAATTTTATAAAGAGGGTGAAAATGTTTTTGTAACCTCCTCTCAGGCAACCAACTCATCAAATTTAACACCCAGGGAAGCCCAATGTCTGTCAATGATTGCCAATTCACCTTTGCCAAATTTGCTTGATGAAGTTTTCAGCGGCAGGATTTTGGATAAACAAAAGGAGTTGCTGGCAAAATATGGATTGCCTGAAAACACTGATTTAAAAGAATACTTTTCCTTCACTTTCTCCGAAAGCGAGGGGGTATTGTATTCCCCGGCAAAAAAAGGAAGGGGATTAATACCGGTTACAGATAATACCGGTCACTATATTTCTGATATACTCAGAAACCTGAATAATCAAGAACCGGAGTTGGATGTACTAACTGAAAAATCAGAACAAAGAGAATTGGGATTTGTGCTGAAGAAAGGATATCGTTATTTTTACGATGATTCTCCGGATGATTATGAGGAAGACATCAACCGGCGTTACGAGATAATACCGATTGCAGGCCAAACCGGCAAGAATGATCCATCCATGCTTTCCACACACATTAAGGAATACGAAGTGGATATGGAAAACCGGTTTTTCATCAATAAAAGTGAAAATGCCAAAAAAATATTGCAGTTGATCGATGAAATTGAAGGTGGCAGGGGATACGATTTTCAATTGATGAAACAGGCTTTTTATTATTTGCGTGATGAAAAATTTGTGTATGGCATTGCAGATAATGTAAATAAAATAAGAAAAAAGGATCTGTTTGAAATTACACTTTCACCCGATCCGTTTGATGCTGTTTTTATAGTTTCGAAAAAAAAGCAGTTTTTAATTCTGGAGCTTAGAATTAAAATCGGGAATGAACTGAAAAAACGAAATCCATTTCAGTTACAACCCGAGGACCACTATATTCACGTTTCAAATAAAAATTACCATTTTGCAAAGAGTGAAAAAGTGACGCAAATTCTGGCCACCTTACCCGAAAAAATTAAGATGGCAGCTTCATATAAAGATGAATTCTTCAAAAAGGTGGTTGAACCTGTTTCCAAAAATTTTGAAGTGATTTTCAAAAAGGGATCATTTGATACAGAAACCATTGAACTGGATTTCCATAAAAAGCAGTTATTTCTTTCTGAACATAATGAGTATGTCATTTTTACCCCGTGCGTGGAGTACGACAATAACGTATCAGCGATTTTAAGTGATAATGGTAATATCCTCATAAAAAAAGGTGATGTAATTACTGAGTACAAACGGAACTTCGAACTTGAAAACGATTTTTTGGATTCTCTGTGCGAATTACATCCCAGTTTTGACAATCAGAAAACCAGAAAAAGTTTCTACCTGCATTATCGGGATTTCACAAAAGATATGTGGTTCTACAAGTTTTTTGACAAGCTGCAAATCCTTAATGTCGAGGTGTTTGGGTTGAAAGATCTAAAGAACTTCAAATATTCACCTTACAAAGGAAGGATCAGCACATCGGTTGTATCGGGACAAGACTGGTTTGAAGTGGATATCGCAGTCAGCTTTGGCGACAACCGGGTTTTACTTAATGACATAAAAAAGGCGGTACTCAACAAACAGCGTTACATTCAGTTAAAGGATGGTTCGGTAGGAATTTTGCCATCGGAATGGTTTCATAAACTCGAGAAATTTTTCAGAAACGGCGAAATAAGAAAAAATAAACTGGAGATTTCAAAACTCCGGTTCTCAATGATTGACGAACTGTTTGAAAATATTGACGATACCGGCATTTTGGAGGAGATCACTGAAAAAAGACAGCGCCTGAAAAACTTTACCAATATCAGCGAAACTGAAGTTCCGGGACAGATAAAAGCCACTTTGCGACACTATCAGAAAGAGGGACTGAACTGGCTGAATTTTTTGGATGAATTACAATGGGGAGGAATTCTGGCAGACGACATGGGCCTGGGAAAAACTCTGCAAGTACTGTCATTTCTGCAACAACAGGCAATTAAAAAAAAGGGAGTCAACTTAATTGTCGTGCCAACTACTTTACTTTTTAACTGGGAAAATGAGCTGAAGAAATTTGCCCCCAATCTAAAAGCATTTCATTATTATGGAGTCGACCGAATAAAAGACACCACTGATTTTAAAAAATACGATCTTATTTTTACTACTTACGGCATTCTTGTCCGCGACATCCAAATCTTAAGCCAGTTCCAATTTAATTACGCTGTTCTCGACGAGTCCCAGGCTATTAAAAATCCGGCTTCGCACCGTTTTAAAGCAGCCTGCCTTATCAATGCCCGCAATAAAATTGCCCTGACAGGTACACCTGTCGAAAACAGCACCTTCGATCTGTTTGCCCAGATGAATTTTGTCAACCGCGGATTCTTCGGGGGTATAAAAAAATTTAAAGAGAACTATTCAACACCAATCGACAAAGAAGAAAATGAGGCAATCGCGGGCGAACTGAATAAAATTATAAACCCTTTCGTTTTACGCCGAACCAAAGAAAAAGTGGCAGCAGAGTTGCCCGACAAAACCGAAGATATTCTCTATTGCGAAATGGAGAGTGAACAGCGTCGTGTATATGATGCTTACCGCAATGAATATAAAAATCAGTTGCTCAATAAAATTAAAAAAGAGGGGGTGGAAAAATCAAAAATAATGGTACTCGAAGCATTGACACGGTTACGCCAGATCTGTGATTCACCTTTGCTTTTAAATTCTAATGAAATAACTGAAAATCAGTCAGTAAAGATCAATGAACTTATTCGACACATAACCAGAAAGACCGGCAGGCACAAAATTCTTGTTTTTTCACAATTTGTAAAAATGCTGGCATTGATTCAGGATGAGCTGAGAAGGCTGAATATTGAATATGAATATCTCGATGGACAAAACAGCAGCGAAAATCGCAGAAAATCAGTAAAAAACTTTCAGGAAAATGAAAATCTCAGGGTATTTCTTATCAGCCTGAAAGCAGGTGGCACAGGACTGAATTTAACTGCAGCCGACTATGTTTACATTGTTGATCCCTGGTGGAATCCCGCAGTTGAGAATCAGGCTATCGACCGTTGTCACCGGATAGGACAGGATAAAAAAGTATTTGCCTACCGTATGATTTGTAAAAATACAGTGGAAGAGAAGATACTTTCGCTCCAGAATAAAAAGAAAAAAATAGCCGGAGACATCATCCAAACCGACGAGAGCATTCTTAAAAAACTTAACCAAAAAGATATAAATGAATTGTTTTCCTGAATTTTTCTAATTTTGATGAAAAATATTTTGTTTCAATGAAAGTTGCGCTGGCACAGTTAAATTACATAATTGGCGATTTTGAGGGGAATTCTGCCAAGATCATAAAAAACATTCAACAAGCAAAAGCACAGGGAGCTGACCTTGTAATATTTTCAGAGCTTTCTGTAACCGGGTATTACCCCCACGATCTGCTCGAAAAAAAGGAGTTTATCTTTAAAGCGGAAGAGACAGTTCAAAAAATCGCTGAATCCTGCAGAGGAATTGCAGCCATAGTCGGAGCTCCCTGCATTAACGAAAACGAACGCGGGAAAAAGCTGTTTAATGCTGCATTTTTTCTGGCTGACGGCAAAATTTTGTCAGTTCATAAAAAAACGCTGTTGCCAACTTACGACATTTTTGACGAATACAGGCATTTTGAGCCTAACAGTGATTTTCATATTGCCGAATATAAAAACAGAAGGATAGCTGTTACCATTTGCGAAGATCTATGGGATGAACAACCCACTGCCAGCGAGTTTGGAAAAGATAAATTATACCAGGTCTCCCCTATGGAGAGGCTGGCTGAGCTGAAACCCGACTTTGTCGTTAATATATCTGCGTCTCCATTCTCTTATAACCAGGAGTCGTGGAGAAAGGACATTCTGATAAAAAAAGCAAAAACATACAAGCTCCCTGTGATCTATGTGAACCAGACCGGTGCCCAGGCAGAGCTGATCTTCGACGGCGGTTCAGTTTTCATCAATGATCATGGTGAGATAATCAAAGAGCTCAAATATTTCGAAGAAGATTTTCTGGTCGTGGACACAGAAAATGAAGCAGAAAAAGCTGTGCAGCCGTCATCAGGCTATATTGAAAAGATATACAATGCCCTCGTATTAGGGATAAGGGATTACCTCTACAAATCAGGATTCCGTAAGGCAGTCCTGGGACTGTCTGGAGGTATTGATTCTGCAGTCACGGCAGTTTTGGCAGTCAGGGCACTGGGAGCGGAAAATGTGAGAGTTTTGTTGCTTCCATCTGTTTTCTCTTCTGATCACAGCATAGATGATGCCCGGCAGCTGGCTGAAAATTTACAAATCCAGTATGACCTTATTGAGATACAGTCAGCGGTGGATGAATTTGAAAAATCACTTTCACCCTTGTCTGAGGGCACTGATCCCGGGGTGGCTGAAGAGAATATCCAGGCCCGTGCAAGGGGTATCTACCTTATGGCAGTATCAAATAAATTTGGAAATATTCTTCTGAACACAACCAATAAAAGTGAGTGCGCAGTAGGTTACGGCACCCTCTACGGCGACATGAACGGAAGCATTGCAGTCCTGGGCGATGTTTATAAAACCGACGTCTTTAAACTTGCCCGATATATTAACAGGGACAAAGAGATCATTCCGGAGAATACAATGATCAAGCCCCCCTCGGCAGAACTGCGGCCAGGCCAGAAAGATACAGATTCCCTGCCCGAATATGACCTGCTCGACCAGATACTTTTCAGCTATATAGAGCTAAACCAGTCACCGGATGAGATCCAAGAAAAAGGTTTTGACAGAAAAGTTATTGAAAAGGTCATAAGACTGGTAAACATAAACGAATTCAAGAGATTCCAGGCGGCGCCCATATTGCGGATCAGCTCAAAAGCTTTCGGCTTCGGAAGAAAAATGCCATTGGTAGGAAGATATTGAGATAATTCTTAACTTTACGCAAAACTGTAATAATTATAAATCTAATTAAACCTTTCATCATGAAGAATTTTTCAAGACGGGAATTCATTAAAACAAGCTCCCTGAGCAGCATCATTTTAGCCTCATCAGCCGGGGCAATTTTAAACTCATGCAGTTCTTCAGGCTGGCAAATAGGATGTTATACCCGGGCCTGGGGTAAGCGCAATTATCTTGAGGCATTAGACGGGATAGTTGAGGCAGGCTTTAAATATGTAGGCCTGAGCACCCATGATAAAGGAAGGGTGGTTGACCGGGACTCACCTCCTGAATTTGCCATTACCGTAGGTGAGGAGATCAGAAAACGCGGACTCAAAATTCTTTCTCTTTCAGGCGGTTCTTTCGATCCCACTGTATCTGTCGACGAAGGAATGGCCCAGTTAAAAAGGCTTATTGACAATGCAGTTCATTGCGGTTCTTCAAACATACAGATAAATGACATCGGCAGCATGCGTCAGCCTGAACTGGAACCTGATTATTACAAAGTGATCGCCGAATGTTGCGACTATGGCGTAGAAAAGGGCGTCTCAATTTCTCTGAAGCCGCATGGATCAACCGGAGCTCAGTGCCGGGCTCATGTCGACCGGATCGGGCATAAAAATTTTAAATTGTGGTATGATCCGGGAAATGTAATGTTCTTCAGCGCCGGTAAAGTAAATCCGGTAGAAGACGCCGAGGCTTTGGATGGTGTGGTTGTCGGCATGGCGGTTAAGGATTTTCGTTTGCCAAGGACTGTTATGGTCACGCCGGGTACAGGATTGGTGGATTTCCCTGCCCTGATACCCCGCCTTCAAAAAGGAGGCTTTCAAAATGGCCCGCTGATTATTGAATGTGTCGACGAAGGAGACTACTCATTTATAAAAAATGAAACAATAAAAGCCCGGGAATTCATTGAGGGGATTGTAAGTTAATAAATGTCCCGGTTAATATGATTATTAAGAATATGAACAGCCGGACTTTTAAAAGCAATTAATTATTACACGGCTATAATATCACAAGTCAGATTTTTTGCTTGACAAAGGAAAAAAATTACTTTTGAATTTATGCATACCATCAATGGCATAAAAGAAGAGATACTCATTCAAAGGCTGATCAGGGGTGACCAGACAGCCTTTGAATTACTTTTCCGGTTCTATTACCCCGGACTGGTGATATTTGCATCAAACATTCTTCTTAATAAGGAAAATGCTGAAGAGATTGTCCAGGACTTTTTTGTAAGGCTTTGGATGAAAAAAGAAAGTATCAATGAAGGTACTTCCTTTAAAAATTTCCTGTTTACTTCAGTGAAGAACAGCTCAATAAACTTTTTGAAAAGAGAGAAGATCAAAGACAAAGTCATTGATGACTTAAAGAATATGGTGGCAAATGACAGCCTTTATAATCCCGACCTGTTCATTGCTTCAGAGCTTCAGAAAAGAATAGAGGATGCATGTAACAAATTACCGCCCCGCACAAAAGAAGTTTTTAGCCTCAACCGTTTCAAAGGCTTGTCAAATGATGATATAGCTGTCCGGTTGAACATTTCAAAACGTACGGTGGAGACACAAATCTCAAATGCACTCAAAATTTTGCGGGAAGAGTTTAAAGACTATATGTTTTTGCTGATGGTGATTTAAAAAATTTATTTCACTCGTTTCCCAATGTTATCCGGGGGAGCTATCCTGACACTATTTACTGCAAAAAATGCGAAAATATATTAAAATAAATATCAATTTTTAATACGTGTTTCCATTATCCCGATTGTATAATAGTTAAAGCAAAAAATTGAATGATCAGAAACAACAATATAAAATCAACAGAGGCAGATATTAATATATTTATTGAATACCGGAAGAGATTACCGGCATTTGATAAAAAAACAGAGGCAGCAGGATTAATTGAGCAAATCCGGGAAGTTGATGTTGACAAGGCATATTATAAAGTCTCTGAAAGAATCAGCAATAAGCATAATAAGATTAATATTTTTACCATAATAACCCGGGTTGCAGCCATACTTACACTGCCATTGCTGGCATTCACGATCTGGAGCCTTTTCTTTCATAAGACAGAGGTTCAAACAATTGCACAGCGAACAGATGAAGTAACATGGCAGCAAATCCACAGCCCGTTAGGAATGCGTTCGCAAATAGTCCTGCCAGACGGCACTAACATGTGGCTCAATGCAGGTAGCAACGTCAGGTACAGTATCCCCTTCACAGGCAAAACTCGGGAAATTGCACTTGAGGGAGAAGCATTTCTGGATGTATTTAAAAATTTGCATGCCCCTTTCATAGTGAATATGGAAAACACAAAAATTGAAGTAATCGGAACACAGTTCAACGTAAAATCCTATCCTGGCACCAAACAGGTCGAAGTAGCCTTAAAGGAAGGGAATATAAACTTTCTCACACCTAATGAAAAGAAGCCCGTCAGGCTTAAGGCTAACGACTATCTGCAGTTTGATATGAGCAAAAATTCAGTCAGCCTTGACAACAGGGATATTAAAAAATACATTGCGTGGCATGAAAATGTCATGATCCTTGATGATACACCTATGGCAGAAGTAGCCCGTTTGCTTGAGCAGTGGTACGGGGTAAAGGTTATTCTTGGCAGTGAAGAGATTAAGAAATATAAATTTACTACCACATTTGACAATGAACCTCTTTTCCGCGTATTGGAACTGCTTGAATTAAGCTCTCCAATTTCAATAAAATACACCCCCGGTAAGCCTGATAAGGTGACAAAAAAATTATCTCAATCGATTGTAACAATAACAAAAAAATAGATGCCTATGAGATACTAACCTTTTGAACTAAAAAGAAGGAGATGCGCCAACACCTCCTTCCACGCCCCACGCGGGACTAAAAACTTTATTTAATTAAAAACATGTAAAATTATGAAAAAATTTGGAAATCTTGTGTGTCAATTTTTATTGAGGCACCGAAAAAAACTGATTATCATGCGCAATACATTATTAATAGTATTGATCAGCTCCCTCCAGGTTTTTGCAGTTGACAGCTATGCGCAAACAAAAAAGATAAGCCTGGACCTCAAAGATGCTACTATCAAAGAGGTATTATATGCGATAGAGAAGCAAAGCGAATTTTATTTTCTATTCAACAGCGAGTTAATCGATGTATCAAAGAAAGTTAACATAACAGTACAGGAAGAAAAGGTGGCAGATATATTAATCCGGCTGTTCAAAAACAGTGAGGTTGACTTTCTTATCAAAGACAGATACATCGTTTTAACTCCTGCTGGAAGATCTTCCGGGGAGACGTTTAATCTGCTGGTGCAACAACAGGGAACTGTTACAGGAAAGGTGACCGACTCCGGGGGTCAGCCTTTACCGGGAGTATCCATAGTAGTAAAAGGCACCACACAGGGGACGATTACAGATTCTGATGGTAACTACAATTTAACAAACATTCCGACAGATGCTGTTTTGGTTTTTTCTTTTGTAGGGATGAGAGCACAGGAGGTAGCAGTTGGGAACCAGGCCAGAATTGATGTGAGAATGGAGGAGGAGACTATTGGCATTGAAGAAGTTGTCGCAGTTGGATATGGAATACAGAAAAAGGCTAACCTGACAGGTGCTGTTACACAAGTCGAAGTCGACGAACTTGTTCGCAGCAGGCCGGTAAGCAATATTGCCACTGCAATACAAGGCTCTGTACCCGGCCTTGAAATTACATCATATTCCGGAAGGCCAGGTGATGAGCCCAGCATTAACATTAGAGGTGTAATGTCTATTACCGGAGGAAGCCCTCTTATTTTGGTCGATAATGTTCCTATGGATATTAATAATTTAAATCCGGCAGATATAGAATCTATCTCTGTGTTAAAAGATGCTGCTGCTTCATCCATTTACGGAGGGCGGGCTGCTTTTGGCGTTATTTTGATCACTACTAAAAGAAGTTTTAGAAATGAACCTGTAAGATTTAATTATACCGGAAATTTCACTACCAGTCATGCAATAAATTTACCTGACAAAGCTTCCACTATGGATATGATCACTGCATTCAAATCTTGGGGAAATACCAGTTATCTTACCGGACAGGACTTAGACACATGGGAAAATGTTCTCAGGGATTACCATGCAAATCCTTCTGCATATCCGGAAGGCGAAACTTACGTTGACGGAGTGCTTTACCGGCTGGCTGAAGAAAATATTTTTAATAAGTTCATGACAAACAGCTTCGAACAGATGCATAATTTTTCCTTTTCTGGCGGATCTGAAAGATCAGATTACAGGGTTTCCCTGGGTTATGCTGATGAAGATGGTATAATGATAACTGACAAAGACAGTTACAAGAAGATAAATACGAATTTATATTTAAATACAAACCTGACCGACAAACTGGTATCGACCAGCAATATTCTTTATAGCAATGATAACAGGTCTACACCGGCAAATTACGGAGGGCTTTTTAATAATTCACTCAGGCAGGGGATTTGGAGTAGCTCGGGGTACTATACTGATCCTAATGACGGGACACAAATACCTTTTAATAGTGCAAATAATTACCTGGAAATGGAACGTTCCAATAATAGCCTGAGCGAAAATATGAGGTTTTTTCAAAAATTGGAATATAGCTTTACAGAAGATCTGAGAATTACTGGTGAATATATATTTTCTAAAATCAATTCATCATCGATTTCTTCTGCATCTGGTAATAAATATATTGACCAAATAACTTATACTACCAGTTACTATGGTAATCCATCTTATTATAACAGATCTTCAGGTGAGAGCAATTATCATGCATTGAATATTTATGCAAATTATGAGAAGACATTAAAAGACCATATATTTAATCTTATGGTTGGTACAAACCAGGAAATGAGCAAATATAGTAGTTTTTGGGCCAGGAGAAATGAATTATTGGATAAAGATAATCCATCTCTTGCAACAGCTTTAGGGACAATGACAAATGATGAATCTTTTAGTGATTACAACATCTCAGGTTATTTTGGCAGATTTAATTATTCATTTAGGAATAAATATCTTTTTGAAGCCAATATAAGGTATGACGGTTCATCAAAATTTCCTGAGAAGAGCAGGTATGGCCTGTTCCCATCATTTTCTGCCGGATGGATTTTGTCGGAGGAACCTTTTATGAAATCTATAGATAATATTTTTAGTTTCTTAAAAATCAGAGGCTCATGGGGAGAAATAGGGAACCAGTCAATTTCCAATTATGCTTATATACCAAGTATGAGTACATTCAATGCAAGATGGCTTGATAATTCTACTTCAGAACGGTTGCTGACTATAGGACCACCGGCGCTTGTGAGTGCATCTTTTACCTGGGAAACAGTGCGGACTCAAAATTTAGGTTTTGACATGAATTTTTTAGATAACAAATTGAATACAACTTTCGATTATTTTATTCGTCAGACTTTGGATATGCTCGGTCCCGGAGCTGAATTGCCGGCAGTCCTGGGTGCAGAAGCACCTGAAAAAAACGTAGCTGACCTGGAATCCAAAGGATGGGAATTGAAAATTGATTGGAGAGTAAGAAAAAGTCATGATTTTGGCTATTCTCTCGGATTCAATTTATCAGATAACAGGGCATTTGTTACTAATTATGATAATGAGGCCGGACTTCTTAGTCAATATTATAACGGCTATGAATTTGGTCAAATATGGGGATATGTAACCGAAGGATTTTATACTGTCGATGATTTCGAGCCGGGCACACTGGATGAAAATTTAATGCATGGGACTCTTAAAGAAGGGATACCTGCTTTTTATACGGTTATAAATCAAAATCCCGGGGATATTCGTTTTGCTGATTTAGATGATAGTGGTGAAATTGATCCGGGAAGTAGTACTTTATCTGATCCCGGCGACCGCAAAATAATAGGCAATAGCAGAAATCGGTATCAATTCGGGATTACAGGTAATGTTTATTTTAAAAATTTTGATTTTTCATTATTTATTCAGGGTGTGGGCAAACGTGATATCTGGCCGCAGCGCGATCCTAATAATAATGATATTGTGGATGTAGTTTTCTGGCCATATAATGATTTGTATGCATCTCTTTATAAAAATCAACTTGATTACTGGACACCTGAAAATACTGATGCATATTATATGAGAAGTTATAAGGGTGGATTTGGCAATACTGTCCAGAGCAGGAATGTACAAACCAGATATCTTTTAAACGGACAATACTTATCACTGAGAAATGTTGAACTGGGGTATACTTTACCAATCAATATAACAGAAAGATTTGGTATCTCCCAGGGAAGGCTGTTTGTGTCTGCTGAGAATGTATTCAGGCTTGACCACCTGCCAAGTGGGATGGATCCTGAAGTTACTGAACGTGCTTCCGGGAAAGGTGGTGTATATCCTAACTACAGAAAAATCAGTTTTGGGGTAAACATATCTTTTTAGAATAAGTGTAAAATGAATGAATTATGAATAATTTCAGTGATCATAATAATCATTTAATAATGCCAAATTCCATATTATTTCTTTGAAATCTATAAATTTAGTGAAATGAAAAAAATTAAAAATAAAATAGTACCCGTTATTATAGCTGGCATTTTATTGTTCAGTTGTAATGAAGATTTTTTGGATGTTAGTCCCAAAGACCGTTTAACAACTGCTTCGACTTTCACCACCAATGAAAATATAGAAAGTTATGTATGGCAGTTTTATGAGGCCTTTCCTGCATACGAGGAGGATAAGAACCTTGACGGTGGCCAATCTTTCGTCGATACCGAAAGAAATACTGATTTGGGAGTATGGAGTCAGAATAATGCTGAATCACTTTGGATTTGGCAGAAAGTAAAAGTGCCGGCCAGTTCAAGTGATTATACTGTTCCTTTTTCCAGGATAAGGGCATGTAATATTTTACTGGAAAATCTGGATGAAGCAAACATTACAGATGCTGATAAAAAACATTGGAGAAGTGTCGCCTATTTTTTCAAGGCTTATAATTATATGGAGTTAATTAATAAATATGGTGATATAACATGGATTGAAAATAATTTAACTGACGAAGATGAGGATATTTTGTTTGGCCCGCGGACACCAAGAGATGAGGTTGCGGCAAATATACTGGAACTTCTTCAATTTGCTGAAGCTAATATTAAACCTAATGGAAACGGGCCGAATACAATTAACACTCATGTGGTTAGAGCCCTTTTATCACGCTTCGGCCTCAGGGAAGGGACATGGAGAAAATATCACGGACTTTCTGATGCCGAAACTTATCTGAGGGCGTGTGTAAGTGCATCAGAACCTGTTTTAACTGCTTATCCAACTATTATGGCAAAATATACAGATGTGTTTACCAGTTTATCACTTGCCGGGAAACCGGGAATAATTCTTTACAAACAGTATGATAAGGAGAAATTATATCATCGTTTATCATATCAGCTTGGAAGGTCACAATCTATCTGGGATTTGACACGAAAAGCTGTTGATATGTATCTGATGAAAGATGGGCAGACCCGATGGACAAGCCCGCTGTTTGAAGGTGAATATGGCAATGCAGAATTCAGAAACAGAGATACCCGTCTGTTTTTAACCGTCGTTCCACCTTATGAGGTCATTGGGCCGGGAACAAGTAAAACATACACTTTAACTGGCGACCCTGAAGATGTTGAATTCTTTCCTCTGATGGATTCTCTTTCCACAGATGGTAATAAAAAACTCCCATACAGAGCCTGGTGCAGTTTTATGGTACAAAGAGTTCCTCATTTCCGGGACAATAACAGAGGACAAAGCTGGAGTGCTACTTTTACCGGATATCAGTTATATAAATGGCATACAAGTCTGACTTATGACTTGGCTTATGATTGGACAGATGCTCCTATTTTTAGAATCGAAGAGGTGATGCTTAATTATGCTGAAGCAAAAAAGGAATTAAATGAATTCAATCAAACTATTTGCGACAATACTATTAATAAATTAAGGACCAGAGGAGGCGTCGCCAGTTTAATAATTACAAATATTCCCGTAGATCCTACTCGTGATAATGAAGTTGATGCAGTAATGTGGGAAATCAGAAGGGAACGTGCAATTGAATTGATGGGTGAAGGTTATCGTTTTGACGACCTTAGAAGATGGAAAAAAATGGAGTATGCAACTGAACAAAAGTTGGGTAAATATATCGTTGCTGCTGATGAGGCTAATAAGGTGCCAATATTAAATAATGCAGCAGCAGGATATGTCTCCTATTGGGGTGTTCCGCCAAAACCATTTCCTGAACATTATTACCTCTATCCGATTCCTACAAACCAAATAGAGTTGACAGGAGGAGTTGTTAAACAAAATGACGGTTGGCAGTAAAAGTAATTTAATTATTAGCAGTCTGTAAACTGACTGCTGATAATTATTTATTCGCGCTAACCTGTTATTACGATAAAATATATTATTATGAAGCGCCGGAGATTTTCAAAATATTTGGCAGTTGGAGGATTGAGCCTGACCGGAATCGGATATTCTTCTTTATTATCTTGCAATTATACTGAGCTTCGCGATGAGCAAAATAATGTGCTTATTCGCAATAAGCAAGTTACAGTTATTCTTGATAAAATGGAGAAAGGTAAAATTATCTCTTTTATGGATAATGCTACCGGACAGGAATTTGTTGCACAGAGTTCTCCCTCAGAACTTTTCCGTCTTGGATTATCAGATCCCGGAGATAAATCCGGGGAAATGAATTGGATTACAAATCTGGATGCTGGCAATGTGAATTATTTAACAGAAGAAAATGAAATTCAAAAAACGGTTCAGTTAATCTTTTCAGATTTTGACAGATTGCATCTGAAGGTAAGATGCAGTGTATCCGTTTCATCTGAAGATGATTTAATTCTTTGGAGCTTTTCCCTGGAAGGCCAGGATTCCCTTATCCTTGAAGAAGTATGCTTTCCCATGGTTACTATGAGAGCTCCTTTGAACGATAAAGATATAAGTTCATTTGTATCCGGTCAAAACAGGGGCGGTAAATATAACAGCCCGGGCCAATGGGAAAAAGGAAGGGGCCTTCATTTAAACCATCCGGGTTCACTTGCTGCTCAGTTTAGTTGTTACTATAATGCCTGTTGTGGCTTTTATTCAGCTACTCAGGATAATAAAGGTTATCCCAAAAGACTACAATTTATTAGAACTGAGTCAGGACTGGAATATAATTGGAAGCATTACTGTTATCATAATATTCTAAAACCCTTTAACCTTGATTATCCGGTTGCAATGACTTCTTTTCGTTCTGAAAATCCGGATATTTCGACAGATTGGTATGATGCTGCTGATATATATAAAGCATGGGCACTTAAACAGCCATTTTGCGCAAAAACTATAGCAGAACGAGATAATTTGCCTGCCTGGCTAAAGGAAGGTTTTGCAATGGTTAAGTTCAGGAGAAAACTAACATATTTCAAACCTGATGTCCGCCTGGAATATCAGTCTGACAGGTATACACGATTTGAAGAAATTAAGGGCTGGCTGAAGGATTATTGGAAACAAAATTTTCCTGATGTTCCTCTGGTTGTTATATTATGGGGTTGGGAAAAAAATTCCACCTGGATCTCTCCTGATTATTTTCCCCCTTACCCGTCAGAAGAGGGACTTTATGATCGAATTAAAGAAGTCAGGGATGTCGGCGGCCATCCTTTTTTATGGCCTTCGGGATATAAATGGGCAGTTTCATTTGGGAAGAAAGAAGATGGGACTTTTCAGTATGAAGACCATGGTTCATTCGAAAAGTTCGCAAAATCTCATGCAGTTATTACACGTAATGGTACTCCATGGTCGCGGGAGGAATTCTGGATGGACGGTGGAACAAATTATAACCTTTGCCGGGGTGATTCGTGGACGAGGGACTGGCTAAATGATATTACATCAGAGCTTACAAAAAGGGGGGCAGATATTATTCAGATTGATCAGGTAACCGGTGGCTGTACGCCGGGTGAAGCATCAACTTGTTACAGTGAACTGCATAATCATCCTTCGGGACCAGATCATTGGTTTACTGAATCTTTTATTGAGCAGTTACAAACCATGCATGAAACCTGTAGTTCTCTCAACCCTGATATTGTTCTCGGTTTTGAAGGAGAGCAGGAGTTTTATTTTCAGCAGACTGGCATACAAGATTACCGGGACTTTGAGATATATTGGGAACCACGCATGCCTGGGCACTTGCCTGCTAACGTTTTCGGATATC
This sequence comes from uncultured Prolixibacteraceae bacterium, assembly GCA_964495655.1. Classification (GTDB taxonomy): domain Bacteria; phylum Bacteroidota; class Bacteroidia; order Bacteroidales; family Prolixibacteraceae; genus JAAYJR01. Next base: position 24,765 of record CAZBWK010000042.1, read on the forward strand.
TATATCATGAATTTGTGCCTTTATTCCAGAGTAACCCTGAAGGTAAAAGAGGAAAACCATTAGGGGGAAATATGCTTATAATGGCATCTTGTATTGTAAACGGACAGATTCCTCATTTAGTTTCCCATTGGCCTCTTGAACCTTATCCTGCTTTAAAGAATGGTGATTTCGGGCAATGGAACGGAGGCCTTCCTGACCATTGGACTGTTGGAGAAACCGCTGGAAATCTAAAGGTGAAAAAGATTGTTTACAGAGATGATGAAGTAACATACAACGGCAAGGTAAGCTTGCGGGTTGAGAATTCTGTAACTGGCAGCACCACTAATATTTCTCAAACTATGGGTGTGGGTGAATATGAACGTGAAGTTGGCAGCCATGGCCCTGAAATTGGTAAAAATTACAGGTTAATATTTCAATATAAAACAGAAAGATCAGGAACAGAATCTAAAATTACTGTTAATTCACTAAATACTGAGGAAGATAAAACAGGTAACTGGGATTTTACTTTACAGTCAGGTCCAAAATGGCAGCTGGGTGAGATTTTTTTTAAAATACCAGAATCCACAGTACAGATGCAGGTTATACTTCAGACAACCGGGATAAGTAAAATATGGTTATCTGGGTTATCGCTGGAAGAGAAAGATGATGCCGGTGAATATCATATGGTAATGGAAAAGCCGATCCTTGAGGCAGAAGAATATCTTGGCCGGCAATGGGTTAAGCTATTCCACGGTGAAGGAAAGCCCTATCTTCTTCTTGGAAAAATGTTACATCCGCCCAAAATGGAAGTTGATAAAGTTGTATGTCCGCCTTTTCCATTGGAGGAACTACCGCAACCACGGCGGGAATGGCCTGCTATTTTGCATAATGCTTACCGAGCACCCGATGGGAGTGAAGCGGTAATCGCAGTTAATATTACTGATCAAAATCAGACAGGGAATCTTTCGCGGAACAGAAAAAAGATTAAAATAAATTTATCACCCTGGGAGATAAAACTTATCAGGGATATATAAAAAAATTTAAATTTTATAAAGATGAAACGAACATAAACTTTTTTATACAAAAATTGCACAAAATCAAATTTTTAAAAAAGTTTATGTGAGAACGAAGTGGTTAAATGAGTTCTCAAATTTTTAATTTACTTATTTTTAATAAATTATTAAATTTTAAAGAAATGAAAAAAATTTCAAAGCTTTATTGGTTATTAACTATTCTTTTTATAGCCATTAATTCAGATTTTGCTGTTGCAAACACAAAAATAAATCTGAATTCAGGATCTAATGAGACACACAGGATAGAAAGGATAAATAATAATGAGGCATTAAAAAGTTTATCACAATTTAAGCAAAAGGAAGATATCCCTCCTAAAGCTGCCTGTCCGTTAATTCCATTTGGATCAATAACAGGCAAACCAACTAAAGATCAAATAATAAAATATCTGGATAGCTTTCAGAGTGTTGGTATTGATCAGTTTTTAATATATCCCCGTTCGGGATTGGAAATTGAATATATGAGTGATGAGTGGCTGGATGTTTGTGGATATATTATTGAATATGCCAGCGATAACGGCATGTCAATATGGCTATACGATGAATTTAACTGGCCAAGCGGCAGATGCAAGGGACAGGTTATAAAAGAGAATAGTGAATATGCCGGAAAAAAAATATCAGTATTTGCTGATCCTGTAAACCTTGGTAAGAATAATTACTATTGGTCAGTATCCTCTGTTCCTCTTTTTGGAGACATATTAAATCCTAAAGCAGTAGATGCATTTATATCCCTTACGCATGAAAAGTATTATAAAAGATTTGGTAAATATTTTGGTCCTGTAATAAAAGGAATATTTACTGATGAACCCAGTCCAATGTATTCAGCCCGCAGCAGAACCAGCGGAAGCCTCCTTGAGTTGGTTTATTGGGATAATCTTGAGGATGAGTATTATGAACATGCAAAAAGGAATTTTAAATCAGATGTCGAAGCTCATTTAAATGGCAATACTCCGGCAAATTTATGGCAGGATTATTATTATTTGGCAGGCAGAAGATTTAGAACTGTTTTTATTGATAAAATCACAGAATGGTGTGATCAGCACAATATTTTGTTTACAGGCCATTTAATGAGCGAATCGCACCCGTCCAGTTCTTTATGGTATATCGGTGATCCTATGAGTGTAATTAACGGATTTTCTCTTCCGGGAATTGATGAGATCGGCACACGTAATAATCTTGAAACAGTAGAGTGGGTAACAATGAAAATGGTAGAAAATGCATCATATAATACCGGTAACGGAGGATTTGCTGAACTGTTTGCATTGGGGCCATGCGATATGACACTTGGTAAAAGAAGGCAAATGATATGGATTACTGCATTAAATGGTGTCGATCATTATCTTTTAGCGATATCTGCCACAGATGCAAGGGCCAACATTGAAAAACCTGCTTATTATAATCCTCATACTACTACTCAGCCTTGGTTTCAAGGGCTCAGGGAATTAGGAGAGGATGCTGTTAAGGCCGCTGAATTTGCAAGAAAAAATGCCAATAAACTCATTGCTGTGCGATATCCGCAAAAATTAACGGCATCACTAATGAATTCATCAAAAGAATCCGAACCTCTCATTTCTCTCCATGAGCTACTTAGGAATTTAATTAACTGGCAGTGGAATCCAAATCTTATTGCCGAGCTACAGGAAAAAACTTCAGAATACAAGGCTGTTTTCAGCTTAACGATGGATGGCATTATGGAAGAGAATTCAGGTAAGGAATTTGGCACTTTGGAAGAATTGTCAAATTGGATTGAAAACAGTCTTCAACATGTGGCAACAGTTGAAAATTCAGATGGCAAACGTGAAAAGGGTATTTATATGAATACTTATAATGACGGAAGTGTGTGTGTTGTGTCACTGGGCGATGAAGCACACGGTCCTTTGGTATTGAGCATGCCGGGAATAAAACCCGTCTCATTCGAACTGCCGGAATATGGTGTGTTTACATATGAACCTGGTCAGAGGTATGACTATATAGAAAATAAGAATACCTTAGAATTCTCAGGTTTAGAATTTCTACCTTATGAATTAACATCAACAAATACCCTAAGAGTTGCTTTTGATGAAACAAAAACATTTGAATTTACAGTTGATTGTGACCTTGAAGGGATAAATTTTGCAGTAAGAAATTACGATGATATTGTAACGATGTTAATCGATGGGAAAGAATATCCTTTTAATAATGAATGCCATTTTCTGCCGGAAGGGATAAAAGAATTATATTTAGAAACTGCGGCACTATCCCTGGGAAAAGGAAAACATACCTTAACCCTTACATCAACTAGCATAGAATATCCATATTTGCCCTCTGCTTTTATCAACGGCAACTTTGGAATAAAGGATGATAATGTTTTAACAGCATTACCTGATTTCATTTCAGTTAAAGGATTCTCAAAACAGGGATTACCGGAATATACAGGATGTATAAAATTTAACAGTAAGGTTAAAACAGATAAAGAGGAATTTATATCAGTTGACAGTAACGGACTTGTTACTGAGTTATTCATCAACAATGAATCTGTTGGAAGAAAAGCATGGGCGCCTTACGTTTGGGAGCTTCCTGAAAAATACAGAGGTAAAACTATAAATATTGAGATTAGTATTTGGACATCTGTCGGGCCATTATTTGGTGATTTTCCAAGAGTAAAAGGCGCTGAAGGTTCATGGCTCAAAAATTTCGCACCAAATTAATTTCTGGCCTTTTATGAGATTTTTAAATGTAATCAAATACATAGTTAAACAGGTATTCGATTTTAGTCATTAAAATTATTAATCTTGTTTCAAAGTATTTATATGTATATCTTATCCACAATATGATAATAAACTAAGAAATTTGATCCCATATGATAGATAAAAGAGCATTAAAAGAATTTGCAATGAGAGTAGGGGCAGACGATATAGGGATTGGATCATTGGATCGTTTTGACGGTGTTCCCCAGGAAATGGACCCCAGATATTATTTCCCTGAAGCTAAAAGTATTATAGGATTGATTTTTAGAATTCCCAGAGGATTTATCCGGGCTACTGAAGAAGGAACAAATTTTTATCAGTACCCCAGTCTTGGTTATGGAGGAATTAATGAAGTAATTGCTCCTACAGTTATATATGAGATTGGGAAATATATTGAAGAGCAGGGATATGAAGCAGCGCCTTTCAGAAATACCGGGGGACGTGGGAGTGTATCTGATATGACAGGTAAACACGGTAAGGAGCTTTCGCCTGAATTACATGTTACGATTCATTCTGAAACATCTCCAATTGAACGCTCATTAAATACCCGTCCTGTTCAGGAAAATAAACCTTGTCCGGATGTATTTATTCATTTTAGATTAGCTGCATATATCTGTGGACTTGGCGAAATAGGTTACAGTAAAATGTTTTTGTCCAGAAAATTCGGCCCTTTAAATCGACAGGCATTTATTCTGACAGATGCAGAAATTGAACCTGATGAGATATATAGCGGACCTGAGTTATGTAAAAAATGCATGGCCTGTGTTTATGCCTGTCCGGGCAATTGCATAAGCCGGGACGAACAGATATCTATTAACATAATGGGGAAAACTATAACCTGGGGAAAGTTAGATGAATGGAGTTGTTTTGCCTATTACATCGGAGCAGCTCTTAAATCTAATCCGTTTGTTGATAAAAATATTTATGAGCAATTACAGGACGGAGAGCTTTTGAAAGAAGGCAAATTGTCTGTAAAAGCTGATAATTATAATGACCTGATGGATGTTATAAATTCTTATTATCCTATGGAGACTCAGGGTTATTTTCCTCCTAAGTGCGGAGGGTGTTTAAGGGCTTGCTATATAGCTATGGAAAAAATAGATGCTCTTCCTGACAATTTTGTGAACAGATTCAGAACTCATAAAGCTTGGAAAAGAAAAATATAAAATAACAGTAATGATTAATATAAAGAAATTGAAAGAATTTGCACGAAGTGTAGGTGCAGATTTAGTGGGAATTGGCAATATAAACAATTTTGAAGGAACAGATCCGGGGAAAGACCCAAGGTTTATTGCGCCTCAGGCAAAGAGTATTATAGGGTTGGCATTCAGGGTACTAAGAGGTTCATTACGAGGACATGAGGAAGGAACTCAATTTTATCAATATCCTGAAATGGGGGTAGTTCACCTTGATGAAATTTATATTCCGATGGTATTAAGGAAAGTGGCTTCTTATATTGAAGATAAAGGTTATGAAGGAGTGGCATTGAGGCCGGAAGCAGACAGATTACATTCAGATAATCCAGCTACCAATCCTGAGCATACTCCGGTATATCGGATATCTGCCGTTTCAGTACGGGATGGGGCACCTCCTCCGGATGTTATAACAGATAACAACCAGGCTGCTGTGATATGCGGACTTGGAGAGATAGGTTACGGCGGTTTTGTATTGACCCCTGAATTTGGGCCTCTTCAGCGATTTGCTTTTATACTTACAGATGCTGAACTTGATTACGACGAGGAAATGAAATCCCATCTGTGTGATTTATGCGGTAATTGTTTAAGTGCCTGTCCCGGATCAGCATATGACGGCCAACAGGAACAAAAGATAACAATCAGAAACAATTCATACTTATTTAAACAACCAGACAGTTGGCAATGTGCCGCATATTATATGGGGGCAAACGGAGAAAAAAATCCATTCATAAATCCTGATATTATCAGAAATTTACCTGATGGTGAAAAAATACTGAATGGTACAAAACGCCTGTCTCCCGAAGAGGTTATGACATTAAAACCAATTCTTGAACAAGCTTATCCGGGAATGCGGTTTGGATACAATGCCGCTGTATGTGGAAGAGCATGTTGGAGAGCTTGTCTTATACATCTGGAAGGGAAAGATCTAATAAAAACCAAATTCAGATATCCTTTCAGAAAGAGAGAAGAGTGGAAGTTAAAATTATAAAATATTAACGAATGATGTATTCTGTAGGGTATTCCCTTATAGCAGAGCAACAATTCAATGAAGCAATTTATTCATTTAAAGATCATATCGCTGAAATATATTTTTCATGGCCCGGTATGAAATCAGGCCGCGCTAATATTGTTTACAATGATGAGGATTATCAGCAAAAAGTTATAAAACTTCTGGATGATCTTTCCCGGTATGCTGATATGGGAATACCCCTGGCAATGCTTTTCAATGCCAATTGTTATGGAGGAGAAGCTATAAGTAAACAGCTTGAAAAATTGGTTATAGAGACTATTGAATTTGTACAGAATAAAGTAGCCTGCTTAAAAGCAGTTATTACAGCCTCTCCATTTATCGCATCAAAAATAAAGCTGCACTTTTCAGATATACAAATAAGGGCTTCAGTTAATATGCGAATAAATTCAACTTTTGCAATGGATTATTTGTCAGACAGGTTTGATTTTTTTTATGTTGCAAAAGAATTAAACAGGGATATAGTTGCACTGAAAAACCTAAAAGCCTGGGCAACTGCCCACGGTAAACAAATTGGTATTCTTGTAAACAGCGGATGCCTGAATAATTGTCCTAATCAGACATTTCATGATAACCTTGTTGCCCATGAATCTGAAATAAAGAATTACGATACATCATATTATCAGCCTGTATTGTGCAGAAAATTTATAGCCAAACAAAATAACTGGCACTTTCTAATTGAAGGAAGCAACTGGATAAGGCCTGAAGATATCACTGAATATCAAGAAATTTTCCAAACAGTAAAATTAGCTACAAGGATGCATTCCAATCCCTTCATGGTTATTGGTGCATATTCACATGGAGCACATTATGGGAACATCCTGGATCTCATGGAACCGGGATTTTCCGGAATTTTACATCCATATATATTAGATAATAGTAAATTTCCAAAAAAATGGAGTAGTGGTGGGGCAAATTTAAAAGAAGATTCTTCTTCATTACTGGAAAAAGTATTAATAAAACATCAACTGTTGTAAAGGTTTGTAAGCCCTGACGGGGGAAAAGCATGATTTTTTTTTGTGATTGTAAACGTCTGTGTCAAAAAAATAATTGTCAATTAAAAGAAATTATTTAGTTAGAAGGCAGTGGAATAATATTAAGAGATTTTATGAATATATCCTGAAAATGAATGATTTGCTTTCAACTATTTTAAATCACTAAAATTATTAAACTTCTGGAAGTATGAAATTTACAAGAATAACTAATAAACTTGATAAACTAAACGAATTTGACAGGGAACCTGTACCACAGCATAAACTGCAGGGCATAGGTAATTTTCTTGGAATATATGGAGGGGAACATATTGCAGCAACAGGTTTTGTAACCGGTATTCTTTGGATAGCCCACGGTGTTTCGGTAAAAGAACTTTTTATAGGGGCTTTCATAGGTGACCTGCTTGCAGTTTTGAGCTGGACCCTGATTACTGCACCTATTGCTGTAAAGGCAAGGTTATCTATTTATTGGCAACTAAGGAAAATTTGTGGCCCGGTATTGGTTTTTATATATAACGTAGTAAATGCCCTGATGTTCTGTATCCTTGCTGGTGCAATGATAGCAGTATCTGCTACGGCGGTAGGGATTCCTTTCAATATCGATATGCCCGGATTGAATGATTTGTATCCCCATAGCATTGGCTGGGTGGTTACGGTATTTTTCGTCGGGGCAGGAATAACAACAATTGCTATATTAGGTTTTAAATCTCTGGGTAATTTTGGGAAGGTTGTGGTACCATGGCTATTCCTGGTTTTTATTGCCGCGGCTGTAAGTTGCTTTTCTGAAGTAGGGATAGAACCCGGAATGAAAAATTTTTGGGAAGTAGCTAATAATACTATATGGACGGGGGTAGCCAAAGAGGGCCGGTTGCAATTTAATATATGGCATGTAATATTATTTACCTGGATGGTAAATGCTGCTATGCACCTGGGTATGTCGGATCTGACAATATTAAGGTATGCCAGAAAATGGTATTATGGCCTGGCATCGGCTTTAGGAATGTACGGAGGCCATTATATTGTGTGGATAGCATCAGGAATTGTTTATTCAGCAGCGACAAGCGATGCACCCGGAATGGTAGCCTATCAGGCCATAGGTATCACAGGAGCAATTTGTGTGATAGTTGCAGGATGGTCAACAGCGAATCCTACACTTTACAGGGCAGGTTTGGCACTTCAGGTAGTTTCTCCCAACTGGCAAAGATGGAAAGTTACATTGATAGCCGGGCTGATAGCAACTTTTGCAGCAATGTTCCCGGCTTTGGTTATGAGACTTCTTGATTTTGTTGCTCTGTACGGATTAATACTTATTCCGATGGGCGGTATAATATTTGCTGATTTTTATTTAAATGAAAAATTGGGAATGCAAAAATATTTTGCAGAGAAACACGGTATTTCTTTTAATACGGCAGCCGGGATTACCTGGTTAATACTTCTTATTTCAGCTTTAATTGCCAATCAGGTAATAGGGGTCAATCTTTTCTTCCTTCCTGCACCAACATGGTTTGCAGCTATTTTATTGTATCTTATCTTTTCCCTGATATACCAGAAAAGAATAACAAAAAATTTGCGTACGATATAATATTACAAACATAAGCTCACATATAAGAAATGAAGCAAACAATAAAAAAACTATACTGGCTTAGAATAATTTTAATAATTATTTCAATAATAGGAGCTGCATTTACCCTGGTGCCCTCATTTTTTGACTGGCTGGGTATTATTTCGTCCGGACAATCAAAAGCCCTGATGCTAACAGGAACAATACTATGGTTTTTTTCTGCAACTTATCTTTTTAACTGGGAAAGTAATAAAGATAATATATAAAAGCCTTCTTGTTGAAAAATACCTACATTTTCGAAAAACAAGTCCTCCGGGTTTTTAGAAGACTACAGTATAAAATATGGTCATCTATAACATCTACCAACTTAAGTTCCATCATATTGGTCAAGTTCATTCCCTTTGTATAGCAGTAACAGATCCCCTACTACTGCACAACTCAGATGATCCATCAAAAAATCCAGTTCGCTGTAAATTTATTGTGCAAGTTTACTGTCAATCGTATTTGGTTTAATACGCAGTAGAGCATTGATCCTAACTCTAATGTGAGCGGACTGTCTATATTTGATAAAAAATGATGTTGTCTAAATTTTCCTATTACAGTGGAATGGCTAGGCAACACCAATCTTGTTCTCTATACGGCAAGTGTTCGTATACCATACTAAACTTATTATTCTGTCTGATAAACACAGATTTTCATGTACAAGTAAAACCCTAAATATTTTTTTCGACAAAAAAGCAT
>CAZBWK010000043.1:0-33344 GCA_964495655.1 uncultured Prolixibacteraceae bacterium
CTTATTGTTGAATTATAAGCTATTGTAAACAGATATGAATCAAAAAGGGCGAAGTCTTCAATATTTTCGTGTGATTCCCAAATTTTGACAAATACCTCCTGCACTATCTCTTCTGCATCCGATTCGGTTTTGATGAGGCCCAAGACAAACCTGAACAACCGCTTGCTGTATGCCCTGTAGATCATATCAAAGGCTGCCATATCTCCATTTTTCACCCCTTCAATTATGGCTTCGTTTATTTTTGCTACGGGCTTCATTCAGGTCTGACGGTATTTGGTTTATTAGTAATTTAATTTAATAATGTAGGCCTGGCGGCTGCCTGTAAAAGTGGAGTTAAAACCGATCATGTCTCCTTTCGGACTCCAGCGGCAATGTATGTCACAACGCCAGAATCCGGTAAATTCAGGCGGCTGGACATATCTGCCAAGGGGCAGTACAGCTTCGGTTTCCATATCCATCAGATATATTTTTTGTTCCCGCAATCCGGCGCCCGGATATGTATCTGTTACCATCCATTTTTCATCAGGAGAGAATGTACCATGACCGTCATAGTCGAGGAGTCCGTTGCCAAGCCTTTTATAATCCTGCTGTCCGATAGTGAACAGAACATGGGCATAAAGTTTACCTTCGTATGCTGCAGTCACCATCAGCTGATCATCATTAAGCCAGTCAAAGTGCGAACCTGCCCAGTTGTCAGGGAAACATCTCTGCAGGTTTGTTCCGTCGCGATTCACTGTGAATGATGTTGTTATCCTCGATCTGCTCTCCGTTTGCCTCGACAACCAGAATATTTTCGAACCTTTGCGGCTGAACAGAGTATGGTTAAACCACTCGATATTGCCTTCCGAGACTGGCGGTACCAGCTCTTTCACCTGCTCGTAAGATACTATCAGCTTAGCATCTCCGGTTTCAAGGTCAACAAGAAAGAGTCCGTCATCTGCCGGAAAGGGAACATCTGCCCTCGGATCCTGTCCGTTTCCTCCATATCCGTAGTCGGGACGGGTAAGCCTTAGCCTTGAAAAATTTATGCTTACAGCCTCTTTGCCGTTTGGCGAGACGGCGCTGACAGGGTAGGGCAGGGTTTTAATCTCTTTCTTTGAGTGCACATTCATTATTACAGATACATATATACCGTCCCTGAAATCATTGTAAATTATCAGTGAGTCGGGCGATGTTGCAAGCCAGTGCGCCATACAGCCCTGCTGAAAATTCCATGCACGCGTCTCTGTTAAAGGAATGAATTCATAGGTCTCCATATCGACCAGTCCCAGTGTTGCAGGATCATTCTCATCCGGCAACCTGTATTTGATATCTGTCTCAAGAACAGTAACATATCGCTGATCACCGCTCCACGAATTAATGCCGTAATAACTTGCAAACAGATGTTCCCTGCCGTCTTTAGTAATTTGTACCGGTTTATCAGGTTTGGGGAACACTACTGTTATTCCTGATTGTTTATCATTACATGACCATAAAATAATTAGTCCCAGCAGTATAAGAATCTTTGGTTTCATGAGTTTTATATTTTTAGCATCATCCAAATATAGCCAATCTATTTCTTATGATGAAAGTTTATAGTAATATTTAAATATAAGAAATGAATATCCCGGTTAAAATAAGGACAAAGAATATGATAAAAATAAGAATATATGTAAAAAAAAAAGACCTTCTGTCGAAGGCCTGTGCTTAGTATTGAATAACTTTTTTTAGAATCTTTTTTCTTTGATACGTGCTTTTTTACCTGTTCTTCCACGAAGATAGAATATCCTTTTCCTTCGTACTTTCCCTCTTTTATTTACCTGAATGCTGTCGATAAAAGGTGAGCTAAGAGGAAATATTCTTTCAACTCCTATGTTTCCTGACATTTTCCTTACGGTGAAGGTTTTGTTATTTTCACCGCCTTTTATCTGAATAACAACTCCCCTGAAATTTTGAATTCTCTCTTTGTTACCCTCTATAATTTTGTAGCTTACGGTGATCGTATCTCCTGCAATGAACTTCGGATGTTCCTTTTTAACCGCAAATTCGTTTTCTACTATTCTTATTAGATCCATTACTGAAATATTTTAATATTGAAGGCAATATTGTCAACCGACAAGTGATTGCTTAAAAGCGGTGCAAAAATAATATTTTTTTTGACAAGACAAATGAAACGAAATTAATTATTTTCTAATGACTGTCAGGATTTAATACTTTAAAATGATCACCTGTTTGTTCCACTATGATTTTATACCACCATTCAGGATATTCCGGTTGAAGGGGACTGGCAGGCAATCCGTATTCTGTACGTTCAAATTCTCCGTCTTTTTCTTTTTTGATATTTCCGTCAATATACTTGACCAGTAGATATTGTCCAAGCTCTTTCCATCTTCTTGTCATGTTATCTGCTTCATTTACAGAAAACTGTGTGATGAAATCAATTGCTTTTTCCTTGTCTGATGAATTTATAAGCGACACCGCTGCTTTATCTACGGCGGGAATGAATGATACAAACCTGTCTTCCAATTCCTTTTGCACTTTTATTATATCTTTGATCATATAATTATACCTTAGATAAGCCAGGTTGGTAACCAGGTTGAAGGTCCAGAAAGCAGAAGTTTCGCTGAAGGTGAGCAGATCTCCGTTTCCGGGAGCAAAACACCAGGGAATCCGGTTCATGCCGCAATACATCGGAACATAGCAGGTGCTGTAAGTATCATCCACACCAAACCAGAGAATGCCTCCAACAGGGTCAGGCAGCCAGTTGCGGCTTTGTGAAACAAACGAAAAACCGGTCTGTTGGGTGGAGACAGCTCTTTCATGAAGGTATTCCGTTGAGTCAGACTTCCACGTCATCGGCCTCCATCTGTATGGAAGCTCAAAAGGCCCGGCTCCGATATCTTTGGTCATGTCAAGAACAGTACCCTCAAAGTGGTCACGCATCATATCCATAACGTCCTGTACAGAAAGTTTTTCATCTGGTTTTATCCAGAGTGGCAACCTGTTAACGGGAAAATCATTAACCCCTCCATATTGTATGTCCCCTTTAACATAGTCTGTATATTTCTCCATTCCTGTTACGACTTTATTAAAACCTGCCCAAACTCTTGCATCACAAAAACGGGCTCCTCCGAAGTCAACCGGGGCATAAACATCAGAAAAACTGAAATCTTCATCATTTCCCGCATACCAGCCCCTGTCACGTGCAAAAGAGATAACATCTTTGGAAAATAAACAATTATCAGGGTCATTTTTCGGGAAGGTGGTGATCCGTGCCTGGTTGGCATGACCTGAAATATACCCGTCGGGAACCTTTAGAGCAACCCATACAGCTCCTTTCTCAAACTCCCCTTTGCCGATCATTTCGAGTATCCACACCTCCTCCGGATCGGCGATTGAGAATGATTCTCCTGAACTGTAATATCCGAAATCCTCAACCAGGTTAGTCATAATCTCTATTGCCTGCCTGGCTGTTTTTGCCCTTTGCAGTGTTACATATATCAAACTACCGTAATCCATTATTGCGTTCGGCTGTTCTGACAACTCACTGCGTCCGCCAAAAGTAGTCTCCCCAATGGCGACCTGGTGTTCATTTATATTGCCAACAACACTGTAGGTATGTGACGGCTGTGGAATTTTACCGAGATATTTTCCGGTGTCCCATTCATAAATATCACGCATCGCACCCTCCGGATGGTCAGCGGCAGGCTGGTAATACAACTCCCCATATAAAGTATGGGAATCAGCTGCATAAGTTATCATTGTTGATCCGTCGGTTGATGCACCTCTGGTTATCAGAAAATTGGTGCAGCCTGATGATTTCTGAACATTTGATATCAGTAATAGTAATAATAAGACACCTGCTATTAATTTATTATTTTGCATCATAATGTGTTAATTTGGTAAAAGCTACAAATATAATCTATATTTTTATTTATAAAATGATGCTTCATAAACAGAACGGTTACCTTTCGCGTCAGTTACAAAAAGCTTTAAATGATGTTTTCTGCCCATTTCAAATCTGTCAGGATCAAAAGTATGGACTATCAGATCATTTTTTGCATCATAGTCAAACAACATCCATTTATCATCCATATAGCCCTCTATGGTGCTGATCCCCGATAATTCATCCGTTATCAGAAACCTTATCCCTGATGTTTCTGTAAGAGTTGAACGGTTGCTTATGCTTAGAGGAATTATTATTGGCGGAATTGTGTCGGCTGCAATTGCGTAATTACCGAATGATCGTATGGAAGAAGTTACCCAGCCATTATTATATGATCCACCGGCACTGGAAAGCCTGCCAGACACAGTGTCTACACTGACTAATAATAATTTATCATGAAGATCATTTGCAATATTTCCGGTTTTAACAGAGATTCTGACATTTTTATGAAGAGGGACAGTCTTGTTATGAATAATATGGATACCGGAAAACAACTTGCTGTTTGTGGGCATTTTCCGGTATTTGAATTTAAGGTCTTTATATAAAGTATTTGCAGGAAAATCAATCGCAACGCTGTCATTTCGATAATATGCCTGTTTATTGTAGTCAATATGTTTGTCATATTCCGGTTCTGTAGCAGGAATATTTTTTACTCTGCTGACTATCGAAAATTTTAATACCGACTTGTTCCCGTGTATATCCTTTATCTCTAAACTGACAGGATGAGGATTTCCGTCATTTACTCTAAAGATCCCCCTGTTGCGGACATAATTATATATGCTGAGCCTGTTACCGGGGTCAAGATATGTTTTATGAAATCTTTTTCTTGATAATATATACTCTTCATAGTCGATGTGGCTGTTCAGATACCGTGTTTCATCGAATGAGAAACCATCCATCCTGAACAGATAGTAAGTCTCTCCATCTACTTTTAATTCAATGGAATAGACACCACACCTGTTTTCCGACCGGTCAAAGAAATCATTTGTATGGACAGCAAATCCAATATTACCATAAACAGGGATAACCGGCCTGCTGATCGTGTAAGTATTTTCGCTGAGAACAGCAGGATAGATCTTTTTTGATGCGGCAAATTCTACATGAGAATAGTTATCGAGAGGGGTTATCATCAGTGAGAAAATTTTTGGCGGAGTATTGTCGATAACGGGGAAATCATATTTCAGGGGATTCACCGGTTTGGAGTTCCGGGAGTCCCTTATCTCAAAATGGAGGTGTGGCCCCCCTGAATTGCCGCTGTTTCCGCTGTATCCTATCAGTTCATCTTTTTTTACAGAGAAGAGGGAAGGGGATAATTGTTGATCCAGGCGAAATGACCTGTTACGATATTGTTGGCCGGTGATGTAATCCTGTATATCAGGCCTGAACCTGTCAAGGTGGCCGTAAACAGAGGTAGTTCCGTTAGTATGTGCAATATAAATCGCCTTGCCAAAACCTGTCGGGGACACGGCAATGCGTGAAATAAAGCCGTCAGCAACTGAATATACAGGTGCTCCTGTCTCTCCCCCTGTCTTAATGTCTATGCCTGAATGAAAGTGGTCACTTCTCAGTTCGCCGAAACTGCCACTCAGGAGCAACGGGGGTTTTATTGGATTTGCATAGTAGCTATCTTGCGGGAATGCCCTCCATATAATAATGTGTAACAGTATTGTTATTAAAACTAATTTTGGCATAGCCTAATAATCAGTTATTTAAATATTTTTTCAATTTATCAGCATCAGCATGAATCCGTTCGCTTAAGCGAACGTCAATGGATAAAGCAAAGAACAAGCTGGGTGCAGATTTTATAAAACCGTTCACTCAAGCGAACGTCAATGGATAAGGCATTGAACCAACCAGCAGCTATAGTCGCATCCTTATCCTTTGCCGGTGCCGGCAATAGCGGTCTGCTACCCCGGGCCTTATCCCTTGCCGTCGGCTTCAGCCGACGGAACTGCATTAATAATACCTTATACCCTATAATTTTGCATTCAAACATAATCTTTTTTATTATTTTTTTTCCAAACTTTTGCAAACACTTTCACAATAGGTGAAAAATATTAACTTTGTGAATTAATTGCAGCTAATATGACCAACGAAGACAGATTACTTCTGAATGAGTTGAGAAATAATATTAACAGGTTGTTTCAGGAATTTAATGAGATTGAAACTTCCAAAAAGATGCTTGCTGAGGAGCTTGCTGCTCTGAAGCAGGAAATAAGCAGGCTGAATAATGATAATGAGGCATTAAGCCTGAGAAATGAGAATTTAAAAATTGCCAATTTAATGCTCGCAGGATCAGACGAGAATAAAATGGCAAAAAAGAGGTTAAATACAATAGTACGGGAAATTGATAAATGTATAGCATTACTAAACAGGTAATGAAAGGTGAATAAAGATCAGCTTACTATAAATATCAGGATTGAAGGCAGGGTTTATCCCCTGAATATTGAGAGGAAAGATGAAGAGAGGCACAGACTGGCTGCAAAATTGGTAAATGAAACAGTTAAAAAGTTCAGAGAACTGTTCATGGATAAGGATTCGCAGGATATATTGGCTATGACTGCGTTCCAGGTTGCCCTGAACCATACAGAGATGGTTCAACATAATGATAAAACTCTTTTCATTGAAGAATTAAAAAATATAAATGATGATATTGTAGATTTTTTAAAAGAGAAATAAGCAGATAGCTTTTAATTATATATAAATTTTCAAGGACCCGTATTAAATTACTTGACTAAAGTGATTTATTGCGGGTTTTTTAATAACAAACAAATATTAATGCAATGGAATGGATAACAATATTAATAAGTGCGGCTGCCGGTTTTGCAGGCGGAGGTACTTTAGCTTATTTATTATGGGATAAAGCTTTAAAGACTAAGAAGAGAGAGATCATTGAAGAGGCTGAGAGTGAAGGGGAGGTCATAAAAAAAGATAAAATGCTCCAGGCCAAAGAGAAATTTCTTCAATTGAAAGCAGAACATGAGAGGTTTATTCAGGAAAAAAATTCCAGGATCAATATTTTGGAAAACAAACTTAATCAGAGGGAAAATGCTATAAACCAAAGGCGCGAGGAGCTGCAGAAGAAAACAAGAGATTTTGAAATTACCAGAAAAGAAGTTGATGCAATTCGTGATAATCTGGATATACAGCTTCAGCGTGTGGAACACAAAAATGAAGAATTGGAAAAGCTGCATCGCCAACACCTGGAAAAACTTGAGCAGATCTCAGGTTTATCGGCTGAAGAGGCTAAAGATCAGTTAGTTGAATCATTAAAGGAAGAGGCTAAATCTGAAGCTGTGGCCTACATTAACGAAATTATGGAAGAGGCACGTCAGACAGCTAACAAAGAGGCTAAGAAAATAGTTATTAAGTCAATACAACGAGTTGCCACTGAAACTTCTGTCGAGAATGCAGTGACCATTTTCCATATTGAAAGCGATGAAATAAAAGGACGGATCATCGGAAGGGAAGGGCGTAATATTCGTGCCCTTGAAGCTGCAACCGGGGTTGAGATAGTTGTCGATGACACTCCTGAAGCAATTGTATTGTCTGCATTTGATCCTGTCAGGCGTGAGATCGCGAGACTTGCACTTCATCAGCTTGTAACGGACGGACGAATTCATCCGGCACGCATTGAAGAGGTAGTGGAAAAGGTGAAAAAACAGGTTGAAGAGGAGGTAGTGGAGACAGGAAAAAGGACAACTATTGACATGGGGGTTCACGGATTGCATCCGGAACTGGTCAGGCTGATCGGGAAAATGAAATACCGTTCGTCATATGGGCAGAACCTCCTGCAACATTCGCGCGAAGTTGCTAACCTGAGTGCAATTATGGCTTCTGAACTCGGACTGAATCCTAAAAAGGCAAAGAGAGCCGGATTGTTGCATGATATCGGGAAAGTGCCGGATGACGAACCCGAATTGCCACATGCAATTCTTGGAATGAAGCTGGCTGAGAAGTATAAGGAAAAACCGGATATAGTGAATGCCATTGGTGCGCATCATGATGAAGAGGAGATGCAGAGCCTTCTGGCCCCCATTGTCCAGGTCTGCGATGCAATCTCAGGTGCCCGTCCAGGTGCCCGCCGCGAAGTTGTGGAATCTTATATTAAGAGACTGAAAGACCTTGAAGACCTGGCACTGTCCTACCCGGGAGTTACCAAGACTTATGCAATACAGGCCGGCCGTGAGTTAAGAGTCATAGTCGGGGCTGATAAAATGAATGACCAGGAAACTGAGCAGCTTTCGTACGATATATCAAAGCGTATTCAGGATGAAATGACCTATCCCGGACAGATCAAAATTACAGTGATCAGGGAGACCCGTGTGGTCAGCTATGCAAAATAAAAATAACCGCAGAAAAACCTGTTGTGCAGAGAGCATAAGTTCTTTGCGTTAAGGTGTTTCTGCGGTAAAAATTAACTTTCAAACCAGAGCAGTTACTATTCTTTTTTATCTTTTCGTATCTGTTCCAGTTCTTTTTCAATCCATGAAAGCTGGTCTTTAAGAGTACGGGCTTCATTTTCAAGAAGTGTTGCATCTGAAGCCTGCGGACCATAATCAGCAAAGGGATTTCCCCATCTGAAGCCTAATCCTCTTCTGTATCCATGGCCAAAACCGCCTCTGAAACCTCTTCCAAAGCCTCTTCCAAAACCTCTGTATCCCCGGCCTTGTATGTCACCTGCATTTCCGGTGCACCGGCCAAGTTGTCTTCCTGTCATCGGACCTGCACCTGCCGGTCCTGTTCTGTCAAATCCTGGCATAATAAACCTCTTTTTTTTTAATAGTTTGCGCAGCACCTGCCATGCCCGAAACCTCCGGCCAGATTCTGAAGATTGGCCGATCCGCATTCAGGACACTTTATTAAAGCGCTGCTTATTTTTATTTTGAATATATTCCCACAATTCATGCAGCGGATAATATTATTTCTGAAATGAATATTGCCGCCTTCAATTAACAGCATCTTGCCACTGACCAGGCTGTCGGAAACTTTCCGCCTGGCTCCGACAACCAACCGCGAAAAGGTAGAACGTGAAATTCCCATTTCATCTGCTGCCTCTTCATGCGAAAGGCCTTGATGATCAGCCAGTCTGACTGATTCGTATTCGTCAAGCGTCAGTCTGTTGACACGCAGTGACCTGGCTGCAACTCCCACTGGTTTGAACTCCCGGAACATTGGCGGCTCAAATACATATCTGTTATTTTTCGGACGCGGCACTTTATATTTTATTTAAACAATTGTTCAAATATAATGCACCAATGTGTAAAATGCAAATTTTTGAAAATTTTTTTTTGTGAGTTTGATTTTTCGGGTTTGGATTTTTCCGGTGGTCTCTTCCCTGAAAAGAATGCCGGTGTTATATTTTATGTTTTTTGAATCATCTGCCGGTACTTGTCTGAAATAATACTCAAAATTATTTGAATTCAGGATAGAACTATGAATTGTGAAATAGATTATTTTAAAAATGTATATATTTGAAATATTGATTACAAATTTTAATAAACTATATCGCATGAAACGAAGAAATTTTTTCAAAATGGCGGGCATTACAGCCCTGTCTGCAATGGTTCACAATGTATTTGCATCTGTATCAAAAAATGATGCCATCGGCTCAAAGAGTATGACCAATCCTTTCAGGGTAAAAGGTAATTGGTACAAAGCTGCTCTCCATGTACATACCACCGAGAGTGACGGCGATGTTGATGTACCCACACGGATAAAACAGTACCAGGATAAAGGTTTTGATGTTGTGGCAATCACAGATCACCGGAAAACCAATGACCTGAGTGGTTATACTACAAAGAAATTTTTGGCTGTCAGCGGCATAGAGTTTCATCCGGAAACCTATTCGGGAGCGCCGACACACCACTTTCTGGGAATAGGCCTGCCACATCCTTACGAGTATAACAACAGTATGCATGCTCAGGAGATGATAGATGATATAAAGAGCAAGGGGGCTAAAGTATTTTATGCACATCCTTACTGGACTGGCCATACCTATGTTGAAATGACCGAAGTATCGGAATATCTTGGCCTTGAGGTGTATAATGATGGGTGTGAAAGTACGGACAGCGCTGAAAACCATGTTTACTGGGATCAGATGTTGAACAAAGGATACCGATTGTCAGGTTTGGCTACCGACGATGTACACAGGAGTGAAAAAGTAGGCTATGCCTGGACAATGGTCAAAGCGGACAAGCTCAATGAAAAGAGCATACTTGATGCCCTGGAGAATGGCTGCTTCTATGCTTCTAAAGGCCCGGAAATAGAAGATTTTTTTGTGGATGACAATATGATGGTAAAAATAAAGTGCTCACCTGTTCAAAAAATTGCCTTCAGGATAAATGGCGCAGGTAATGGCAGGGTTTTTCTGTCGGATGACTCAAAAGGACTGAGTAGCGCAGAGTGGGATATGAGTAAGAAGAAGCCCAAATGGGTAAGATGTGAGGTGACTGATAAAGAGGGTAATACAGCATGGACAAATCCTATATTTATATGATATTAATTGGGGGAGGCCAATAGATAGTCCCTCATCTGAATCAGAGCAATCCGTCGGTTAAAACCGACGGCAATGGATAAGGCTCTGATGAAAGGCAGTATGGTTGTTCAATGCCCTATCCCTTGCCGTTCGCTTGAGCGAACGGAATTATGAAACAATGAAACAATGAAACAATGAAACCCCCTTTTATTCAAAAAAGACTTTGCCAAAAAATTCAGGCCTGTGATAATCCGGTTCTTCAGTTTTTATAGGATTCCAGGTTATATAGTGCGGAACTGAGGTTTCATCACCGCATTTGTAAAAATTAGCCCTGGCCCTGAGTCCCCTGAGAGATTTTATATTGCTGTATGCCATAGCTTCAAGAGGAATGCGGATCATGATCTCCCATTCAAAATTTCCTGATCTCTCTTCAAAGGGCTGATCCCCCAATGTTGATACCCTTTCTATTTTTGCAATGATATCAGGATCAACAAATTTTCTTCCATGCCTTCCCTGACCCCAGGCAAGATGTATAGTACCAATACAGCTGATCTCAAAATTATAATAGTTTTCGCCTGTAGGTGCAATAAAGAATTCAACGCAAGTGTCTTTATAAACATCCCCATTAATACGGGTTTCCAGTGCTTTTATATGTTTTTCTTTTATATAGTATTTGAGCCATATCTCATTATTGGCATGAGCAATTCTGAATTTCACTTCAGGCTTATAACTGAATTCCTTCCAGTTCAGGCTGTCAATTGAATGTGTGACTGATTGTTGTTCCAGTAAATGCTCTGCCTCAGAAAGAGTTACAGGCTTTGTGATTTTAATCTCTTTTATAAATAGTTGCTCCATATTTTTATTTTTTTTGTAAAGGTAAATAAATATTTTTCCAATATCAGAATCTCAACTTATATTTGAGGTTCTTTTTGTTTAAATTATATGGCCAGTACAGAGTTTGCAATACTTTTAACACAGCACCGTTATCTGGGATATATTTTCCAGCCTTCGCTCATTCAGAAAAATGAAAAGTTTTACTCTATTGCCACGCTGCTCAGGGAGGCTGACCTCAATGATGCTGAAATTCAGTTTAATCAGACCGAAATCCAATTGATAAAGATTACTGAAAAGTATAGTGATGCAAAACTGATGAAGAAGTATTCACGCAACACAAAAGTCACTGATTTTTATACCGAGATGGAACCGGGATATATGGATAAATATATTCTTCCTTATCTCTGGAAATGCATGTTTGATGCAGCCTGCATATTGATTTCATCTGATGTGAAACTGTTTTACAGGGAAGCCAAATATTCCAACCTTTACGATGAAGATGAAATCAAAGTGCTTACGGAATATGCCAAACCGGTATTCTTTTTTGAAAAATCAGAGAACCAGACCCGCTACCATCTGAAGATATTTTTAGGAGAGAAGGAGTTCCCTCTTTTAAACAGAAGCATTAAAATAATTGCCGTTGATCCCTGTATTATATATTATCAGAACACCCTGATAGTATTTGAAAAGCTTGACGCAAAAAAATTAAAGCCTTTTTTAACAAAGGAGTACCTTTCAATTCCCGGATCAGTGGAGGAGAGATACTATTCAGGATTTTTAAGAAAGGCTGTACGTGACTATGAAGTACATGCATCCGGATTTGAAATTGTGGAGAAGGTCATTAAAAGAACGGCAGTTATCAGTTTGGAGAGGAACCTGAAATATGAACCATGCCTGGTACTGAAATTTGATTATGATAATGAGCAATTTCTTCCCTCATCGGGTAAAAATCTGGTTGTCAGATACAGCAGGGAAGGAGACAGGTACCGGTTTAAGAAGATCAGCAGGGACCATCACTGGGAGACAGGGATCTTAACAAAGCTTAAAGAATTGAGGTTGAGAGAAAGAGACGGGTATTTTTCACTTCCGGGATTGGAGGTCATTGACAATCAGGAAGCTCTCTATTTCCTTATTAACTGGCTGAATGAACACAGACAGGAACTTGAAAAGAGTGATATCATCATCGGCAGGGCGCGGCTCGAAAAAAAATACTTCACGGGAAATCAATACCTGGAAATTGATACTAAGTCAGGCGATGACTGGTTTGATGTATATTGTACGGTAACATTCGGCTCATTCAGGTTTCCTTTCATAAAGCTGAAACACCACATATTAAATGACATCCGGGAGTTTGAGCTGCCCGACGGAGAAATTGCAATTATTCCGAAGGAGTGGTTTTCAAAATATAAAACCCTTTTACCCTTTGCGAAGAGCAGGGGAGAGAAGCTGCAATTTGCAAATCATCATTATTCATTGATAAGCAATCTGTTGAGGCCTGATAATGAGTCTGTGTTAAACAGATTCAGGCAGTTGTCAGGGCCCGGAGAAAATGTTATGCTGCCCGGCGGATTGAGTGCAGAGTTAAGAAATTATCAGAAAGAGGGATTCAGCTGGATGTTCGGATTGTACAAAAATGGTTTCGGGGGGTGCCTGGCAGATGACATGGGACTTGGCAAAACATTGCAGACAATAGCTTTACTGTTGAAAGTAAAGAGAAAAGTCCGGCCACTGACAGGAAATAACCTTCAGCTTGAGCTGTTTCAGCAAATAGACTCCGGGCCAGCCGGTCAGCCGGCCAGCCTGATAGTTTTGCCAACATCGCTGGTAAATAACTGGGAATCAGAGATCTCCAGGTTTGCAGGTTCACTGAGAGTATACCTGCATACCGGTCCGGCCAGGAAGAGAGACCATGACCTGGAGGATGCAGTGAAGACTTATGATGTAGTTTTAACAACCTATGGTACAGTAAGAAATGATATTGAGATGTTAGGCAGTCTGAATTTTCATTATCTTATCCTGGATGAGAGCCAGTATGTTAAAAATCCATATTCAAAGACTTATAAAGCAGTGATGAAATTAAAAGGCAGTCACCGGCTTGTGCTGACCGGCACACCCATTGAGAATTCGCTGTCGGACCTGTGGGCGCAGATGAATTTTCTAAATAAGGGAATGCTGGGCAGCCATCCCTTTTTTCGCCGTTTTTTCATCACTCCCGTTGAAAAGCATAACGACAATGATCAGCAGGAGAAGCTCCGCCTGCTGATACGGCCATTCATACTGCGACGAACCAAGGAAGAGGTTGCACGGGACCTGCCTCCTTTGATGGAACAGGTAGTTTTTTGCGAGATGAGTGAAAAGCAGTTCACCACTTATGAGACAGAAAAGTCAGTCATCCGTAATTCAATCCTTGCAGATTTAGAGAGAGCAGGGGTAAAGAATTCTGCCCTGGTCATATTAAAAGGATTGTCAAGGCTCCGCCAACTGGCCAATCACCCCGAAATGCTTGATGATTTTCAGGATATTAAATCCGGCAAATATGAAGAGATCTTCAGAATGCTTGAGAGTGTAATAGCAGAAAATCACAAAGTTTTAGTTTTCTCATCATTCGTCAAACACCTCGAACTTTTACGCAAAGGAATTCAAAAAGAAAGGTGGAAATACAGTATCCTTACGGGCAGCACAGCAAATCGTGGCGAAGTAATAGACGAGTTTCAGGAAGATCCGGATAACCGGATTTTCCTCATTTCATTGAAAGCAGGCGGAACAGGGTTGAATCTCACCAGCGCTGATTATGTTTTCATTATTGACCCCTGGTGGAATCCGGCTTCAGAGATGCAGGCCATCAGCCGGGCGCACAGGATCGGGCAAAACAAGCATGTCTTTGTTTACCGGTTTATTACGAGGAATTCAATAGAGGAGAAAATTCAGCAGCTTCAGGACAGGAAAAGTGCTCTGGCAGACAGGTTCATCAATTCCAACAATCCGCTGCAGGAGATCACAAAGGAGGAGATCCTGAGTTTGTTTAAGTAGGCCGGCCAAATTTTTTCCCCCACCACATTTTCAACCTTTCAAGAATTCTGTTCTCCTGCTGGTTATTTCCGGGAAAATAGAACCGTTCATTTCTAATCTTTTCCGGCAGGAAATCCTGTTCAGTGAAATTCCCCTCAAAAGAGTGCGCGTATTTATAGTTTTTACCGTATCCCAGCTCTTTCATCAGTTTGGTAGGAGCATTTCTTATATGGAGAGGCACAGAGAGGTCACCCGTATTCCTTACAAGCTCAAGTGCACTTTCAACAGCCATATAAGCAGAGTTGCTTTTGGGGGATGTAGCAAGGTAGATAGTGCATTCAGAAAGGACAATCCTCGATTCAGGATATCCGATCTGGTGTACGGCATCGAAAGTACTTTGGGCGATCAGCAGGGCATTCGGATTAGCAAGTCCGATATCTTCAGCTGCCAGTATCAGAAGCCGCCTGGCAATGAACTTCACATCCTCGCCGCCCTCAATCATTCTTGCCAGCCAGTACACCGCAGCGTCAGGATCGCTGCCCCTGACACTTTTAATAAAAGCCGAGATGATATCATAATGCATATCACCCAGTTTATCATATGTAGCCAGGTTTTTCTGCAGGCATTCAGTAACTATCCGGTCATTGATCTCAATTTTATCACCCGACACAGAATTTACAACCAGCTCTATAACATTCAGCAGTTTTCTTGCATCCCCGCCGGAGTATCGCAGCAGCGCCCTCTCCTCCGCTATTTTAATATCTTTTGTTTTCAGGATAAAATCCTTCTTTAAAGCGCTGTCAACCAACTGAAGCAACTCTTCCCTTTCGAGAGGGTTCAGTACATAAACCTGGCATCTTGACAATAAGGGGGATATAACCTCAAATGAGGGATTTTCGGTAGTGGCTCCTATAAGGGTTATAGTGCCGTTTTCGACAGCTCCGAGAAGCGAATCCTGCTGCGATTTGCTGAAGCGGTGAATTTCGTCGATAAAGAGGATAGGGTTTGGCTTATTAAAGAATTGCTGCTTTTTTGCCTTTTCGATAACTTCACGGACATCTTTCACACCTGAGTTAACAGCGCTCAGAGTATAAAAAGGGCGTTCAAGGGTGTTGGCAATAATCTTTGCAAGGGTAGTTTTACCAACACCCGGAGGGCCCCAGAAAATAATTGAAGGGATATTTCCTGATTCGATCATTTTCCGGAGGGCAGCTTTACTGCCCACCAAATGATCCTGGCCAATATACTCATTCAGGTGCTTCGGCCTTAATCGCTCAGCCAAAGGCTGATTACTGCTCATCTCCTTTTATCAGTCCTTCTACTTTATCTTTATACCATTCAAGGGGGTGCGAGGTCGGCCGTTCGATAGGCAACCCGTAAGCACGGTCATTCACCAGTGATGCCAGCACCCCCAGGGCCCTCGACACTCCGAACAAAACAGTATAAAATGTATATTCCTTGATTCCATAGTGATATAAAAGTGATCCGCTGAAGGCATCAACATTAGGCCACGGATTTTTTATCTTGGAAATTTTGGAGAGTATGGGAGGAACCACTTTATACAATTGGTTTACAATTTCAACCAGAGGTTCATCCTTGATATATTTTTCTGCAAATTCCTGCTGCACTGTGAATCTTGGATCAGTCTTACGCAGGACCGCATGTCCGTAACCCGGGATCACCCTTCCCTCTTCCAGAGTCTGCTTACAGTAAGCAGCCACCTGTTCATCAGTGGGAGTATCTGTATCGAGATCTTCTATCATCTGGAATATCCAGTGGATCACCTCCTGGTTAGCAAATCCGTGCAGAGGCCCTGCCAGTCCGGTCATCGCTGCTGCATAAGCATAGTAGGGATTACACAACGCAGAACCAACGAGATGTGCTGCATGAGCTGACACATTACCTCCTTCATGGTCAGCATGAATCACCATATACAGACGGAACAGCCTGCGAATGTCCTCCGAATCAAATCCCATCATGTGCGCCAGGTTACCGGCCCAGTCGAGGCGCGGATTAGGTTCTATCTGAACGTCATTATAAAAGCAGCGGCGGTAGATATAAGCCGCAATAGCGGGAAGCCTTGCAATAAGGTTCATTACATCCTCATAAGTAGAATCCCAGAAATACTGTTTATTTACTCCTGCCCTGTATGCTTTTTGGAAAATCGATTCAGTAGCCATAGCCAGTATTGCTGCGCTGAACTGTGTCATAGGCCTTGAACTTTTCGGCATTGCCTCAATAACATCATAGACATGCTGTGGTATATGAGCCCTTGTGGCAAAATCTTTTGAGAGGTTCATAACATCATCATGCTTTGGTATTTCACCAATCAGCATAAGGTAAAAAAGGCCCTCCGGCAGTGGTTCTCCGTCTTTCGATATTTTTGGAAGTTTCTCGCGCAGTTCAGGAATTGAATAACCCTGAAAGCGGATACCTTCATTTGGGTCCAGTTTTGATGTGTCGGTGACCAGCAGGGGTATGCCTTTCATTCCTGAGAGCACCTGGCCCAGGGTGATCTCAGCAATGACCTTGTCAGCATGAATTTTCTTGATCCGCTGAAATTCCTTGGAAGCTTTGCTGGCTTTCTGAAAAAAACGGTACTTTATATACTCCATATTTATTGTTTTTAATTATACTTTTCTTATTTAGATCGTTAAAATAATAAATTTATTTGGAAATCCTCATTTTTAGATTTGCATCAAGCGCCTCCAGAAATTGCATTGTTGTAAGATAATGCTCTTCAGTCATATTTTTTCCGTGAATGATCAGAGCCAGGTCTTTAGTCATCTTACCCGATTCGACAGTTTCTATACAGACCTTTTCCAGGGCATCGGCAAATCCGGTAAGTTCACTGTTCCCGTCCAGCTTACCGCGAAAAGCCAGTCCCCGTGTCCATGCAAAAATTGAAGCAATCGGATTTGTTGACGTAGGATTACCCTTCTGATGTTGCCTGAAATGCCTTGTCACCGTACCATGAGCAGCTTCAGCCTCCATAGTATTACCGTCAGGAGTCATCAACACGGAAGTCATCAGTCCGAGCGAGCCAAATCCCTGAGCCACGGTATCACTTTGCACATCACCGTCATAATTCTTGCAAGCCCAGACAAAGCCGCCCTCCCATTTAAGTGCAGCAGCCACCATATCATCTATCAGCCGGTGTTCGTAAGTGATTCCCAGTTCCCCGAACTTATCTTTATATTCCTGTTCATAAATCTCCTGGAAGATATCCTTAAAGCGGCCGTCATATTTTTTCAGGATAGTATTTTTTGTAGACATATAGAGAGGCCATTTTTTTAAGATAGCCTGGTTCATACAGGCACGGGCAAAGCCCCGGATTGATTCATCAGTATTATACATTGCCATAGCCACCCCGTCGCCCTCAAAATGGTAAACCTCGTGCGAAACCTGTTCACTGCCGTCATCAGGAGTGAAGGTAATAGTCAGCTTGCCCTTTCCTTTAGTAACAAAATCGGTAGCTTTATACTGATCGCCGAAAGCATGACGGCCGATACATATCGGCAGCTTCCAGCCCGGCACCAGCCTGGGGATATTTTTTATGAGGATAGGCTCACGGAATACCGTACCGCCCAGAATGTTACGGATAGTGCCGTTAGGAGATTTCCACATATGTTTCAGTCCGAATTCATCAACCCGCGCCTCATCAGGAGTAATGGTAGCACATTTAATGCCGACCCCGTATTTTTTTATTGCATAAGCAGCATCAACAGTGATCTGGTCATCTGTGGAATCGCGGCTTTCTATACTTAGGTCATAATATTTAAGGTCAATATCAAGGTAGGGGAGGATCAGCTTCTCTTTGATAAAATTCCAGATGACCCGTGTCATCTCATCTCCGTCCAGTTCCACCACCGGATTCACTACTTTAATTTTTTGCATAATCTAAATTTATGTAATTCGTAATCAGGTTTAACTATTCTGTTTTCTTATCAGGTTCAGCGCTGACCCGGCTTTAAACCAGTTGATTTGCTGTTCGTTATAAGTATGATTCAGCTTAATGACGTTTTTTGTTCCGTCGTTATGCACAACTTCTACAGTCAGCTGCTTACCGGCAGCAATGCTTTCCAGGTCGATAAAATTGAAATAGTCATCCTCTTTTATCAGGCCATAATCATTTTCATTATCAAATGTGAGTGCGAGCATACCCTGTTTTTTCAGGTTGGTTTCATGAATCCTGGCGAACGACTTAACGATCACAGCCCTTACTCCAAGATGGCGAGGCTCCATTGCGGCATGTTCGCGTGATGACCCTTCGCCATAGTTATGGTCGCCTATAATAATTGAAGGGATTCCATTTTTTTTATAATGCCTTTGCACATCAGGGACACGTCCATATTCGCCTGTCAGGATGTTTTTTACTTTGTTCGTCTCATTGTTAAATGCATTGACAGCGCCAATAAGCAGGTTATCCGAAATATTATCCAGGTGGCCGCGGAAGCGCAACCAGGGGCCCGCCATTGAAATATGGTCAGTTGTGCATTTGCCCAGTGCTTTTATCAGAAGCCTTGCCCCTGTGATATTCTTACCATCCCAGGGTTCAAAAGGAGTTAAGAGCTGCAACCTCTTCGAATCAGGTTCCACAACCACTTTAATCTTCGACCCGTCATTTGCCGGAGCCTGATATCCTCTCTCCCTGACATCAAATCCTTTAACAGGAAGTTCAAATCCTTCCGGGGGGTCCAGCTTAATTTTTTCACCCTTATCGTTAGTAAGAGTGTCAGTCACCGGATTAAAATCCAGTCGACCTGCAATTGCCAGTGCTGTCACCAGTTCAGGAGAAGTGACGAAAGCATGAGTATTTGGATTTCCGTCATTTCGTTTTGAGAAATTCCTGTTAAACGAGTGCACGATAGTATTCTTCTCATTTTTATCAGCCCCTTCGCGCGCCCACTGTCCGATACACGGCCCGCACGCATTGGCAAACACCCTGCCTCCCAGTTTTTCAAAAATATCAATATATCCGTCACGTTCGATAGTAAAGCGAACCTGCTCCGAACCCGGAGTGACAGTAAAGTCAGCCTTAGCCTTCAGCCCTTTTTCCACCGCCTGTTCAGCAACAGATGCAGCCCTTGAGATATCCTCATAAGATGAGTTGGTACAACTGCCTATAAGTCCCACCGACACCTCCAGCGGCCACCCGTTCTTCTGTGCAGTCTCCCTGATTTGTGAAACAGGAGTAGCCATATCCGGAGTAAAAGGCCCGTTAATATGAGGTTCCAGTTTCGAAAGATCAATCTCAATAAGCTGGTCGTAATATTTTTCCGGTTTCTGAGCTACCTCAGGATCAGCAGAAAGGATATCCCTGATTTCTGAAGCCATTTCAGCCACCTTACTGCGGCCGGTAGCTTTCAGGTATCGAACCATACTGTCGTCAAACTCAAAGATGCTTGTAGTAGCACCTACTTCCGCACCCATATTGCAAATTGTACCTTTTCCGGTTGCAGAAAGAGATTTGGCACCCTCCCCGAAATATTCAATGATTGCCCCCGTACCCCCTTTGACAGTCAGGAGGCCCGCCACCTTAAGTATAATATCCTTCGGAGCCGTCCACCCGCTCAGCTTACCCGTCAGCTTAACACCAATCAGCTTTGGCATCTTCAGCTCCCAGGGCATACCTGCCATCACATCGACAGCATCAGCGCCGCCAACACCAATCGCCACCATTCCGAGTCCCCCGGCATTAGGAGTATGCGAGTCAGTGCCAATCATCATTCCACCCGGGAAAGCATAATTTTCCAGGACAACCTGATGGATAATACCTGCACCCGGTTTCCAGAAACCGATACCATATTTATTGGAGACAGACTCCAGGAAATCAAAAACCTCCTTATTGGTATTAAGAGCAACATTAAGATCCTCCAGGCCATTTATGCGAGCCTGGATAAGATGGTCGCAGTGCACAGTTGAAGGGACGGCAGTAACATCTTTACCGGAGTTCATAAACTGGAGCAGAGCCATCTGCGCAGTTGCATCCTGCATAGCCACCCTGTCGGGAGCAAAGTCGACATAATCAACACCCCGTTCAAAAGCTTTCAGTTCCTTCCTATTATACAGATGTGCATATAAAATTTTTTCCGCATAGGCCAGGGGTCTGTTCAGTTTCTTTCTGACAGCATCAATTTTTTCCGGGAGTTCTTTGTAAACTTCTTTGATCAATTCCAGGTCAAACATAATATAATTTCTTTTCGAGCAAATATATAGAAAATTTACCAAGCTCACTGTCAATAATCTTATCCGGACATTTGGATTTAATAAAAGTTTTTTGCTAATTTTGGTACATGTTCACTATTCAAACCAAACTGGAACTAAAAGACGGAAATCCGGAGGCATTCAGAGAGGTGTTCCGTTTACTGTATCCGCGACTGAAAGGATACTGCAGGCTTTTTATTACAAATAAAGATGAAGTTGAGGATATTATCCAGGAGAGTTTTTTGGTTTTATGGGAACATCACAATTCAATAGATGTTTATAAGAGTATTGAGAGCCTTCTTTTTGTAATTGTCAGGAACCGCTGCCTTAATTATTTAAAAAACAGTAGTTTAATTGCGGAAAAGATACAAATAGAGGATGTTGCATTTTCAGAACTTCAGTACCTCTATCAGCTTGATCTTACCGGAAGAGAGGAGAAAAGCATGGAAGAGATGCTGATCGAGTCATTTCAAAAGGCGGTTGATGAGCTCCCCCCCAAAATGAAAACAGTGTTTATCAGATGCAAGCTGAAGGGAGAAAAGCAAAAAGCAGTAGCAGAAGAGTTAGGTATTAGTCAGAAGATGATCGAAAAGCACATCTCCAAAGCCAAGACTCATATCCATGATAAACTATTGGCATCATATCCTGCAATGGGGTGTGTGATAGGGTTATTGCTATTATAGAAGAGGGGTCTGCAGGGATTTGGACAATCCGTCGGCTAAAGCCGACGGCAATGGATAAGGCTCTGATGTTGCTCTCAATTTATTCAAATCCTTATCCCTTGCCGTTGAATTCATTCAACGGATTAAATTCATTCAACGGATTAAGATAATTGCCCCCGCTTGCCCTCTTTTTTTATTCCTTCCAAAACCTATTTATAAAAATTCCTCAAAAAGGGGTAGGGTTTTTCAATTTTCATTGTACTCCTAATAGAATGATATACATGAAAGAGATCGCTTTTAAATATTTTGAAGGGCTGGCCACAGAAAAAGAGCTGGAACAGCTCTTGGAGTGGCTCCGTAAAAAAGAGAACAGAATAGTCTTTGATAAGTTTAGGTTAGTTTGGCAAAGCAGCCTGGAGCGGGAGTATTTCCCGGATGGTGGCAGGGAAATATGGAATCGCATACAGGCGCAGTTATGGCAAAAAAGTTTCAAAAAATGGCAGAGTACAAAGAAGATAGATACATTTTTCAAGTATGCTGCCATTTTCTTTTTTGTCCTGGCGATAGGAAGCCTTACCTGGTATTTTACCCACAGGCCGGTTGAAGTCCCTGAAACCTTTACAACTGTTGCAGCAGATAAAGGGCATGTATCAAAAGTTCAGCTTCCTGATGGTTCAAAGGTCTGGATAAATTCGGGATCTGAGATATCCTATAACAATTTATTTGCTTCATCAAACAGAAATATAAAGATCAAAGGAGAGGCCTATTTTGATGTAGCTAAAAATGAGAATATCCCAATGATCATTAATTGCGGGGAGGTGAATGTCAAAGTAACCGGTACCAGTTTTAATATAAACAACTATAGCTGGGAGAAGGATATAGAGGTTGTATTAGAGGCAGGATCTGTCGAAATGACCAACATAACAGATAATTCTACTTTATACAGGCTTAATCCCGGTAACAGATTGCTCTTTAGTAAAAAAGAGAATAAAATAACAGTATCAGAAGCAAACACGGCTAAATACACCTCATGGAAAGACGGGATCATGAATCTCTATGATCTTACTATGGAGGAGGTTCTTATGAGGTTAAATACAAGATATAACCAGAAATTTGAAATCGACTCAGCAGTGAAAGATTTCAAATATACCTTTACCATCAAGAATGAGCCACTGCATGAGATATTGCACTTGATGGAAAAGATAACCCCGGTGATCATTAAACAAAAAGGAGAAATTATATCTATAAAGGTTGACAAAAATAAAATGAAAAGAGTCGAAGGTTAAAAAAAGCCGGCAGTGCGGCAACACCGCCGGCTTGTTACTTACCATCGGCAAACGGTAAATAAATTTATAAACTAAACATTACAAAATTATGAAGAAAATCCGAATTACAAGAGGGAAAATTCCTTCTTTTTGGAACAAATGTTTTAGAATTATGAAACTGACATTATTGTTCTTGACAATCGGGCTGCTGCAGGTATCTGCAAGTGTGTACAGCCAAACCACCAAGTTGACCCTCAATATGAGAGATGCAAAGGTGGTTGAGATCCTTGACGCGATTGAAAATCAATCGGAGTTCAGGTTTGCCTACAGCCCGGGTTATATTGACCTTGAGCGAATACTCTCATTAGATGTAAAGGAAAAGACCTTAGAACAATGCCTCCGGATCATCTTTAATAAAACAGATGTAGAGTATGCAATCCGTGACAGGCATATTTTACTTTTTCCAGGGGCAATGGACCAAGGATCAGGCCCGGTTGTTGCCTATTCTCTATCTGAGAATTCACAGCAAAGAACAGTTTCTGGTACTGTAACCGATTCCGGAGGCCAACCGCTACCCGGGGTTTCTATTGTAATAAAAGGTACAACCCAAGGCACTGTAACAAATGCCAACGGGGAATATTCTTTAGTTAATCTACCCACTGGTGCTACGTTGGTGTTTTCATTTGTGGGTATGCGAACACAGGAGATCACAGTAGGGAATCAAACAAGTATCAATATTACTTTGGAAGAGGATGTGATAGGATTAGAGGAGGTTGTAGCTATAGGATACGGTACCATGGAGAGGAGCAGGATAACTAGTTCAATTGCAACCGTTTCAGAAGATCAATTTTTAAAGGGGGCAATTACCCAGTCACCTTTACAGCTTTTGTCCGGTAAGATCGCCGGCCTTGGTATTTCCCGCAGTAGAGGAGGTGATCCTACTTCAAGTGTGCAGATACAGCTTAGAGGAGTATCTTCTGTAAGAGGTTCTACTTCGCCTTTGGTAATCATCGACGGTATACCGGGTGGAGACCTGAATTCTATAGCCCCTGAAAATATTAAATCAATGGACCTGCTGCGTGATGGCTCTGCTGCAGCAATTTATGGTACCAGGGCAAATGCTGGGGTTATTATTATTACAACCAAGCAGGGATCGCCAGGGAAGCCCTCTGTTGAATATTCATCTTATGCATTTACTGAAAAATATTTTAAAAAACCACGAGTTTTAAATGCCGATGAATGGAGGCATTACAAAAGTGAATTTGAGAACTCGAGTGACGTATTTCTAAAGGAAAAAGGACAGGCTATGCTTGACTATGGATTTGACACTAATTGGTATGATGTGATAAGCCAGGAGGCAATAAGCCAGGTGCATGACATATCAATCTCCGGAGGTTCGGAATCAACACAGTATTTTGGATCTATCAATTACCGTGATATTAATGGATTGGTGAAACGTACCGGAGAAAATATTCTAACAGAAAGGCTGTCTTTGACTCATCATCAACTGGATAACCGACTGATAATTCAGTTGAATGCCAGTAATGCCCTTATAGAGAACCATGCTCATAATGATGAAATCTTTACCCAGGCAATCACTAAGAATCCTACTATACCTGTTTATAATTCCCAGATTACTAATCCTGATATGTACGGTTATAATCCGGCAGGAGAATTTTTTGAAGAGATAGGATACAATAATGCTAATCCCCTTGGTTTGATTGAACAGTTTGAAAGAGATAATCAGGGGACAAGGTTTATTGGTAATGCAAAAGTATCTTATGAAATATTTGATGGATTGAAAGCTTCGGTAATGGGTGCTTTTCAGAGGTATACTTATATATATGGCTATTATGAATCAAGAGATTCATGGAGTTCATGGACAGCAACACAATACAATGGAGTAGCTACCAGAACTGCCAACAAAGGTGATGATCGTACAATTGAAACAACACTTAATTACAATAAGTTAATTAATGATGATCACAATATAACAGCTTTAGCAGGATACAGTTACCAGGATTTTGTATCTGAGTCTATGAGTGCATCAAACCGTTACTTTTTATCTGATGCCTTCACATATAATAACCTTGGGGCAGGGTTGCATATTTCCAGAGGCAATTTTTCTTCGCCGGTTGGCAGCAGTAAGTCTACGAGTAAACTGATAGCTTTCTTTGGCCGTGTGAATTACAGCTACAAAGATAAATATATGATGTCGGCCAGTTTGCGCCGTGAAGGCTCCTCCAAATTTGGTAAAGATAATAAATGGGGTTATTTCCCTGCTATTTCAGCCGGTTGGACAGTCAGCAACGAACCATTTATGGATGGACTTGGCTTTATCGATAATCTTAAGTTAAGAGTCGGATACGGAGTAACAGGAAACCAGGGTATTGATAACTACCTCTCACTTTCAAGAGTGACTACCAGTGGAGTTATGCTTTATAACGGGGAGTGGAACCCGGGGTTTGCACCAGCAAGTAATCCTAACCCCAACCTTCGCTGGGAGAGAAAGGCTGAAACTGACATAGGACTTGATGTTTCTATGTTCAATAATATAAATATCAACATCGACTTTTATAAACGTTCAACAACAGATTTGCTTTATCAGTATGCAGTACCGGTACCACCGAACCTTTATAGTACCACTTGGGCTAATGTAGGAGAGATATCCAATAAAGGTATTGAATTAACCTTTTCAGCCTCTCCTGTATCAAATCCTAAGTTTTCATGGTATACCAGTTTCAACATCTCATATAATAAGAATATGCTTGAAAGCCTCTCAAATGAGGATTACAGCCACTCTTATCTGATGATTGGAATGCCACAGGCCGGAAGGCTGGGCCAGTCAGATGAAACAATATATCGCATTGAAGAGGGACAACCACTTGGAAATATTTATGGCTGGGAACATGCAGGTATCAGCGAAGACGGAAAATGGCAGGTCTGGAATAAGGATAATACTGAAAAGATACATCCTACAAATGCAACTTTTGAAGACAGAAGGGTTATAGGAAACGGCCTTCCCAAATCATATTTTGGGTTTAATAATACACTCAGATACGGTAATTTTGATCTTGATATGACCTTGAGAGGCGCTCTGTTTTTTGATATTCTTAATACGATAATGCTTCACAGATTAAATCCTGCTACTTTACCTGGTCAGACATTGTTAAAAACATTCACAGATCCTGATATTTTTGCACTGCGAGACCAGAGAAATTACATGGATTCATACTGGGTTCAGCGCGGTGATTACATAAAACTGGATAATATAACTTTTGGTTATTATATTCCGGTCACTAATTTGAATATGAAATATTTCAAGCAGATCAGATTTTTTGTTAGTGGATCGAATTTATTTTGTCTTACTAAATATACAGGTGAGGATCCTGAACTGGAAATTCAAGGACTTTCACCGGGTTATGATCAATACTGGAATTATCCGAGAACTAAAACCTATACAATTGGTTTGAATGTGAAATTTTAAAAATCTGAAATTATGAAAAAGTTAATAATAAGATTAAATATATTTGTAATAATAGTTACTATTCTTGCTACACCTTCCTGTACTAATCTGGATGAGGAGGTTTGGAGTGCAATAGTTTCAGAAGACTTTTACAAAACCGAAGCAGAACTTGTTGCTGCAATGGCACCGGCCTATTCAGCCCTGAAAGACCTTATTGGCGGAAGGGGAATACTTATTCATGAAGAACAGACTACCGATATATTATGCCCGCTTACAAGGGACTACGGTGGCTGGTATGATGGAGGACATTCACAACGGTACCATGAACATAACTGGACCCCCGAAACGGGCTACATTACAACCTGGTGGTCTAATGCATTTAACTGGGTTAACCGTTCGAATATGTTGATTTTTCAATTTAACCAAATTGAAACTATGGATCCTGAGTTGAGAGCTACTTTTACAGGTGAACTCTCGATTTTAAGGGCATTTGGATATTATTACCTGTTAAGCTTTTTTGGCAATGTACCGGTAGTCGACCGTTTTGATGTTGAGCCGGGATTCAGTCCCAGTAATAATGCTGATTTTGAAACCGGCCGCAAGCAAGTATTTGATTTCATTGAAAAAGACCTTATGGATAATATTCCAAATCTGAGTGCGGCTGTAGACCAAACCACTTATGGCCGCTTTAATAAATGGGCAGCCATGACCCTGGCAGTTAAATTGTATATGGGTGCTGAGGTGTGGACAGGAACGCCTCAATGGGATAAAGCGATAAATTATGCAAACCAGATAATCGAGTCAGGTTATTATCAGCTTGAACCTGATTATTTTGCCAACTTCAAGCAGGAGAATGATAATTCTCAGGAGAATATTTTTGTAGTACCCTTTCATGAAACACTTACCGGTGGAAACATGAGTAACTGGGGTTATGTAATGCATCATCATTTTGCAAGCCAGGCTACTGTCAATGCACCCAGGGGGGCAAATAACGGTACTTCGGCAATTCCATCACACGTACATTCATTTCATCCTGATGATGTAAGGCTTAAAGGATGGAATTATGGTCCTCAGATAAGACTGGATAACGGAGAGATTCAGTTAAGTAACCGCCCACCCAATAATCCTTTGATATTTACCATCGATTACGTTAATATTTTTAATCCTGATGACCCTGTAGTAAGAAATCATACCAATGCGTTGGAAAATAACGGAGCAAGACCCAGAAAATATGAGATAAATTATCAGGCCGGACAAAACATGCATAATGATTTGCCGGTATATCGTCTGGCGGATGTTATGTTGCTAAAAGCAGAAGCGCTTATGCGTAAGAATGGTGGAGTTGCTACCCAGGAGGCTGTTGATCTGGTAAATGAGGTCAGAAGCCGGGCATTTGAGGATCCAACAGGACATCTATTTACTTCTGAAACACTTACGCTGGATGATATTCTGCAGGAAAGAGCATGGGAATTGTATTATGAAGGCCATAGACGTACTGACCTTATACGATTTGATAAGTTTGTCAGGGGAACCTGGGAATTCTTTGACCGCAGTAATGAGGGTGATTATAGAAATGTCTTCCCAATTCCTCAGGCTCAGATAAATGCCAATCCTAACCTGAAACAGAATCCAGGATATTAGTAATTGTTTTGTTAATTTTTAGTAGATAGTATATGGAAAAAAGGCAGATATACAGGTTAAGTTAAGTTACTGTATGTCTGCCTTTTATATTGTTTTTAGGCTGTATTAAGCTATGTTTTAATATGTAGTAGTTAAATTGATTAAATATATCAGCTTGTTATTCTGTCCATTTTTTTAGCCGGACTTGCCATTGAAAGTTAGAAAGTGATGAATACTTAAAATTTATTTTTCAGCACAAATGAAGTGAATTAAAATAAGGAGGTTTGTTATGATATATATCCATATTTTGATATTTCAAATTATTGAATAAGTGGTTAATTGCTTATTTATAACTAAAGTTTCCAATGCAGAGAAGTGTTGATAAATTAAAGCTCCGCAGCAGAACCCCGAAGTATCAAATGGAGTTTCCTTTGCAAGCGTATAAAATTCCGACCAAAGGGTCGTGGTATTAAAGACATTTTATAATTAAAAATTAAACGATTTATAATGATTATCCCGGTTTTTGTTTTATCTTTTTTTATTAATAGTTTTGGCCTTTTAGCCGAGGAAAGTGTGAATAATCCCGGAAATCTGTTTATCGGTTGGGAGTCAGTTGACATAACACCCAACAGGCCGGTGGTCATAACAGGAGGGTCATCAGCTCGGGTATCTGAAGGTATCAGCGATCCTATTACAGCTACTATACTGTTATTTGAATCAGTCAGTAAAGGCAGCCCATCTGAAACAACGGTTATGGTATCAACGGATCTTATTGGTATCAGTTATATTTTAGAAGAACGTATTAAGGATGGAGTTAGACGGTCAATACCAGAAATCGATGCTAACAAGATTATACTTAATGCCACCCATACTCATACTGCTCCCGATCAGAATATTTCAACTGATTTGGATGATATGCACAAAAAGTTGGGTCTGAATGTTCCCGTTGCCTGGGCTAAATGGGGGATTGATCTTGGTGTGATGACAGCAGAGGAATATGTAGAATTTGCCGGAGGACTTATATCAGAAGCAATTAACAAAGCATGGAAAGAAAGAAAACCGGGAGGTATTAGTTTTGGTTTGTCACATGCCGTTGTGAGTCATAACCGGTTGACATCTTATTATGATGGGCATTCCAGAATGGGAGGCAAGACTGATGATCCTGAATTCAGCCACATTGAAGGCTATGAAGATCATTCTCTTAATCTTTTATACACCTGGGACGATAAGGGTAAGCTTACCGGTGTTGTTATTAATGTAGCTTCTCCTTCACAAGTTCAATACGGATTAAAGCTTTCGGCCGACTACTGGTACGAAACGCGCCTCGAACTTCATAGACGTCTGGGAGATGACCTTTTTATTTTTCCGCAGTGCTCATCAGCCGGAGATCAGTTTCCTGGTGTTTTAGTATACCGGAATGCAGAAACGAGGATGGAAAAACTATTTGGACGTACCCGGCGGGAACAGATTGCCAACAGAATTGCCGACGGGGTAACATCAATACTTCCGGTGATGCAAAAAAATATAGAATGGGATCCTGTACTGAAAAACCGGACAGAGCAAATTGAACTGGAAGTAAGGATTATACATGAAGGTGACATAATGACTCGAAAGAGTTCTGAGCATAGCCCTGAAGTGGAGAATGTTGAAGAAGCATTTGAAAGGCTGAAGGGTGAATATTTAACTCTCTATAAAAAGTTTGAAGAGAATCCGGAGTTGAAAAAACAGCCCCGCTGGTACAGTTCAATTACTGCTGCTCACTGGAGGCTTGGAAGAGCATGGAAGACTTTGGAACGATATAATAATCAAAAAAATGTGCCACCTACTATACCAATTGGAATTCATGTGATCAGGATAGGCGATATGGCCATTGCCACTAATCCTTTTGAGTTGTACCTTGATTTCAGCATTCAAATGAAGACACGAAGTAAAGCTGTCCAGACTTTTGTCGTTGAGCTATCAAGTGGCCCCGGAGGGGGATACCTGCCAACCCGCAGGTCTGTTGCCGGTGGAGCTTATGGGGCAATTCCACAAAGCACAATGATAGGCCCTGACGGAGGAAAAGTTCTTGTAAATAAAACTCTTGACATTATTGAGTCTATGTGGAATGAATAATTATTGGATGAAATTATTATTGAAAGGAATTGTCAAAAGAAAGCCGGGATTAATGAATGCAATATCTCTTAATTATATGGTTACAGAAAAAAATCAAATTATAAAAAGCTGTTTACGATGAATTTACCAGTAAAAAATTCAATACTGATATTATCAGTTCTATTGCTGTTGTATAGTTGCAAGCAACCAGATCAAAACAGGGAACATATTAACAGACCTGACTCAGGTAATTTTTTTATCGGCTGGTCAGCTGTTGATATTACGCCTGATTTTCCTGTACTGATATGGGGAGCACGGGCAGCAAAGATAGCTGAAGGAATTCATGACCCGATCACGGCAACAGTACTGGCAATGGAGTCAAAAGATAAATCTTCTCCTGAGAAAGTTTTACTTATAAGCTGTGATTTAGTAGCAATAATAGATGGGACAAGAGAGCCCGATATGTATTTTACTCCGGGAAATGAAGATAATCTAAGAGATAATGTAAGGGCTTTGATAACGAGATCAATCCCGGAGATAAAAGCTGAACAAATAATTATAAATGGCACTCACACCCACACAGCCCCGGAATATGGTTCTGATACCAGTTCTGAACGTATGTATGGAATTAAGCTGGATGTAAAGCCCCATACGTTCATTCAGAATTTTTTTGCTGAACGTATTGCAAAAGCCGCTGAGGAAGCCTGGAATAACCGTAAACAGGGGGGGATAAGTTACGGCCTTGGACATGCTGTTGTCGGACATAACCGTATCCAGGTCGATTTATCCGTAAAGGGGACCATGTACGGCAATACCAACAGACCTGATTTCAGCCATATAGAGGGATTTGAAGATCATACAGTTAATTTGCTTTTCACATGGGGGCTGGATAAAGAGCTCACAGGAATTGTTGTTAATATAGCCTGTCCTGCTCAGTCCACAGAGGGCAGATATGATATAAGTGCCGATTACTGGCATGATACAAGAGAAGAGTTGCGACAGAGAATAGGCGAGGATTTATATGTGTTACCCCAAATTAGTTCTGCCGGTGATCAGTCTCCGCATGTCATGGTAGGAAACAGCGCTGAAGAGCGTATGCAAAAACTTATGTTTCCTGATTCAGATTCCGGCAGGGGCAGCATTGGACGAAGAAAACAGATCGCAGTGAGGATAGGTGATGCTGTGACATCTGTAATACCTTATATGAAGGATGTAATTGTATGGGATCCGATTTTTATTCATGAGATGGAGACAGTTAATCTTTCCAGGCGGATTATTCCTGTTGAAGATGTTAACAAAGCAATTGAAGAATCAGAAAAATATCTTGAGCAATATGAAAAGTTGCTGAAGGAAATTAAAGAAAATCCGGGGATTAAGGAAAAATCCAGATGGTACACAAATGTAACCCTTGCCTTTTCGCAGACATACAGGGGTTACAGCGTTAAGGAACGTTATGAGCTTCAAAAGGTACAGCCTGAACTTCCTGTGGAGGTGCATGTTATTCGTTTAGGAGATATAGTTGTTGCAACCAATCCGTTTGAGCTATATCTTGATTACGGTGTAAGGATAAAAGCGCGCAGCCCTGCCTTGCAGACATTTCTGGTTCAGCTCACAGGCAGTGGAACCTATGTGCCTCCATCACGGTCAGTAGAAGGAGGATCATATGGCGCTGAACCGGCAAGTACTCTTGTAGGACCAGAAGGTGGCCATCAGCTTGTGGAAAAAACACTGGAAATGATCGACCGGATAATGGAACGCAATTAACAATTTAATTTTGTGAATTTATTACCCATATGCAAAGATATGTAAGGAGTTTTTTAAGAGTTAATCAAGGATAAAGATAAAAAGTAAACAAAGATTTTTAATTAAAATTATAAATACCGGATAAATGAAAACAACAAAAATGTACATCGCTATACTTATGTTCTTATCCCTGTTTTTTTGTACTTGTACAAAAACAGGAGAGAAAGAAACTGAAGTAGCTGATGTCAATGCAGGTAACCTGAAAATAGGCTGGGCATCAGTGGATATTACACCTGATAAGCCTGTTGTGGTGAGGGGGTCTCTGCAGGCCCGTGTTTCTGAGGGGGTAATGGACCCGATAACTGCAACTGTCCTCGCTTTGGAATCGGGAACAGGGCAGTCATCAGAAAAATTTATT
Source organism: uncultured Prolixibacteraceae bacterium (assembly GCA_964495655.1). Lineage (GTDB taxonomy): Bacteria > Bacteroidota > Bacteroidia > Bacteroidales > Prolixibacteraceae > JAAYJR01. Next base: position 31,722 of record CAZBWK010000043.1, read on the forward strand.
ATGGTCAGTTGTGACCTGATAGCTATCTCTGACGGTATGAATGACGGATCACCGGATAATCTCCGTGATAAGGTAAGGAACCTTATCAGGGAATCAGTGCCTGAGATCGGTTTTGAAAAGGTAATATTGAATGGTACCCACACTCATGCGGCTCCTGATGTGTCCCCGTTAAGCATTAAGGAAAAGTGGGGCGTAGAACTGGATGCTATTGAGCTTAAGGAGTACCTCGACTGGCTGTCTGTCAAAATTGCCCAAACTGCTGTTGAAGCCTGGAATAATCGCAGCCCCGGTGGTATAAGCTATGGATTAGGACATGCCGTTGTCGGGCATAACCGCTTGCAGGTTGCCTTTGATGGTAGTTCATATATGTATGGAGAACTGAACCGGCCTGAATTCAGTCATATTGAGGGTTATGAAGATCATTCCGTAAATATTTTATACACCTGGGATGCTAATAAAAAGCTGACCGGAGTGGTAGTAAACCTGGCATGTACATCACAGGTTACGGGAGGCTACCTTATCAGCGCTGATTTTTGGCATGATACAAGAGTAGAGCTGAGAAACCGACTTGGAGAACACCTGTTTGTTCTTCCTCAGGTTAATCCTGCAGGAGATCAGTCACCGAGAACAATGGTGGGAAGAGAGGCTGAAGAACGAATGATTAAAATGATGTACCCGGACGTTGAAGATGGTGGGATCAGGCAGCGGAAGGAGATTGCAAGAAGGATATCTGATGCAGTATGTTCTGTTTTAACTTATATGCCGGAAGTTATTGAATGGGATCCTGTTTTTGCCCATAAAATGGAGAAAGTGGAACTCTCCAGAAGGCTTCTAAGCATAGAAGATGTTGATAATGCCCTTATTAATGACTGGCACAATCGCGATAAGCTTACCCCGGCAGATTTTAAAAGCAGATATGAAAAAATGCTTAGTGATATTGAAGCAAATCCTGCATTAAAGGAAAAACCACGGTGGTATGGACCAATTACCAACGCATATATTATGATGAAAAGAGGTTATGGCGTAAGAGAACGATATGAACTGGAAAAAGTTCAGCCTAAGCTTCCGATAGAAATTCATACCTTACGGATTGGAGATATGGTCATCGCAACCAATCCTTTTGAACTGTACCTGGACTATGGCATGAGAATAAAGGCTCGTAGCCCTGCCATTCAGACTTTCCTGGTACAGCTTGCCGGAGATGGTACTTACCTGCCTACTGAGCGCGCCATTGCAGGAGGTAGTTACGGGGCAGCCCCGACCAGTACTCTTATCGGCCCTGAAGGAGGTCAGGAATTGGTGGAAAATACGTTGAATTTAATTAATTCTCTGTGGGAGAAATGATTGAATGGGTGGATGCGTGAATGAGAGAATGATTGAATAAGTGAACGTCACCTCCATGTCATTCTGAATGGAGCGAAGCGGAATGAAGAATTTCCTGAACCTGGGCAGTGCCGTCAAAAATGAGATCTTTCAACGCCTTCAGGATGATAATATGGTCTGTGCAGCGCAACGGATTGAAATTTGAAATAAAAAATAAATTATAAACAGTTTAATTAAGTTAAAGCCAGATGAAAAACTTACGATTATTAAGATCATTTTCAATAGTTATTTTCTTTTTGC
>CAZBWK010000044.1:0-32884 GCA_964495655.1 uncultured Prolixibacteraceae bacterium
CCCTGTATTTTCAAGAAACAATGATATCCCTTTTTTTTCATCCCATATGAAGATTTTATCATTTGGCTGGTCTGTAAAGAATACACGGCCATCGGTGTCAACCGCAGGGCCTTCTGTAAAAAGAAAACCTGTGCCTGCTTGTTTCACTGATGCCTTAGAGGCAATAATCTGAGACTTATCAGCTTTAGAGAAGAATGAAATCAGGGCAAAAATAACAATCAGCTTATTCATGAAATTAAAATTTTATACTGCTTTAAACAGAGCCTTTTTTCAAATCAGAATATAATTCAAGAAGTTTCCCGGCAGCAACGAAAGAACTCATCTCCCGGTTTAAGACTTTTTGCTCAAAGTCGTTGATCTTTCCCTTTATTTCAGGATGGTGGTAAAACTCATGTTTCATCTGCTCTTCTATAGCTTCGTGCATCCAGTATATTGACTGGGAATCTCTATTTTTAGAAAAATAGCCATTGTTAACCGTCATCTTTTTATAATCCTCTATCTCTTTCCAAATATCATCGATACCTTGTTTATAAAAAGCCGAACAAGTGACCGCCTGAGGTTCCCACTCCGATTCTTTTCCGGGAAACAAATGCAATGCATTTTGATATTGGGTCTTTGCAATAAGGGCCTTATCCAAATTATCACCATCGGCCTTATTAATAGCTATAAGGTCTGCCATTTCCATTATACCTCTCTTTATTCCCTGTAGTTCATCGCCGGCTCCTGCCAGCATAAGCAATAAAAAGAAGTCAGACATCGAATGAACAGCAGTCTCACTCTGTCCCACTCCCACTGTCTCAATAAATATATGATCAAAACCGGCTGCTTCGCATAATATGATGGTTTCGCGTGTCTTACGGGCCACTCCTCCGAGAGAGCCGGCCGACGGACTGGGTCTTATATATGCATTTTCATCACCGGCCAGAACTTCCATCCTGGTTTTATCTCCCAGAATGCTTCCCTTAGATCTTTCACTGCTTGGATCTATTGCCAATACAGCCAGTTTGCCGCCCCGCCCGGTGAGATATGTTCCCAGGGCCTCAATAAACGTACTCTTCCCCACCCCGGGCACTCCTGTAATACCAAGACGTATTGATTTCCCGCTGTAAGGAAGGCACCGGGTAACGATCTCCCGGGCAAGTACCTGATGAGACGGTTTGGAACTTTCTATCAATGTAACAGCCTTGCTTAAGATACTTCTGTTCCCCTCCAGAATACCGTTCACATATTCACCGGCCGGCAGTAATTTTCGCTTTTTCAGCATAAATCGCTGCACGGACTGATTCTCAATATTCCCGGGATGTTCAATCCCTTTATTTACTTTCAATCCTTTAAAATCAGGGGTATTTTCAATATGATCATTAAATTCCAATCTTATGTTTCCACATTACATGAAACTCTCAATACATTGGTAGGCGACTTTGGATCATTGGTAATAACGGTGATAGACTTACTTTGCCGCCCTCTTTTTCCGCGCGTGTCAAATGTTACTTTTATAGGAGCTGACTCACCTGGTGCAATAACCTTTTTTGAAGGAGCAACTGCCGTACAACCACATGATGAACGGACATTCCTGATAATCAACTCCGACTTCCCGTCATTTGTCAGCATGAAGGTGTGATCTTTTTTCTCGCCCTGCTTCATATTGCCAAAATCATGGGAATCATCTGAGAATCTTGCTGCCGGTGCATTTTCCAGCTGTTCGGATGTCAGTTGTGAAAAGTCTTCCTCAATAGTAGCGCTCACTCCGACAGAGGCACGATAATCATTGCTGCCGTCGAGTGACAGATAGATCCTGTGAGAAGCAAAACCGAAAGTGTTCGCTTCGGATGCATTGTACGTAACCGAAAGTTTGCCCTTACTGCGCGGAGGAATAGTCTCTGGTTCCACAACCGCTTTAACATGGCCGGGAACTCTGCGAAAGCCCACCTGTACAGGTTTGTCGGTGTCATTGACCAATTCAATATCTTTAGTCTTAACCTCATGGGTTTTCATATGAGAAAACGAAATATGGTTTGTCATTGCCCTCAATGCTCCAATTTCACGTGGATACAATTCAGACAATGTTTTTTCACGCTCCTCCACCTTTCCTGTAACTCTCAACACTATTGTACCGTTGCTGGCATTGGATCTCACCATTACTGATTTATTAAAACTGCCGGGCCTGTTCCTGGGATCATAACTAACCTCTATGGCACCTTGCTCTCCCGGGGGAACCGGTTCTTTTGTCCATTTGGGTGAGGTGCATCCGCATGAGGCAGTAACAGCATTGATAACCAATGGCACCGTACCTTTGTTCGTAAATCCAAAAGATGCAGTCTGTACACCATCTGATTCTTTAAAAGCGCCAAAATCATGTTCCTGACTGTTAAATACTATCTGGGATTGCTGTGCAACAACTGACAGAACAGAAAAAATGAAAACTGATAATAAAAACAGCTTTGAAAATCTTTTCATCTTTAATATTTTTTTATCTTAATTTGCGAATAAGAATTACAAATTTATGAATGGTTTATCTGATTTAATGTTATTCATGTCTAATATTTTGTTAATGATGTGTTAAAGACTGTTATTAATGAAGCGTAAAACTCTTACATATATCATTCTGCTCGCCACTGTCTCAATTGCCGGAGCATTGGCACTACAGGTATTTTTACTTAAAAATTCATATACCTATTCAGAAAAACAGTTCAGAGAGAGTGTAAACGTTGCCTTGAGGGAGGTTGCCTGGCAAATACTTGTTGCAAATGGCAATCCGCAAAATTTTGACAGTATTGCGCCTGTCGAAATGATTTCAGACAGTTATTACCTGGTAAATGTCGATGCCATAATTGACAAAGAGTTGTTAAAATTCCATCTTATCGAAGAGTTTAAAAAACACCAGCTTTTTACTGATTTTGAATTTGCGATCTATAATAGTTCCACCCGGCTGCCGGACCAGGAAACATTTATCTCCTCAAAAGGGGAAGAAAAAGCTTCATCATACATCTTTCCGGAAAATAATAATAGAAATATGAACTACTTTGCAGTTCATTTCCCCGACCGGTCATCATATTTTCATGCCAATATGACGGTCTGGTATCTGTTTACCGGTTTACTTTTAATGGTACTGCTGTTCTTTGGATATACACTTACCGTTATAATCAGGCAGCGCCAGCTTTCGGAAATTCAAAAAAACTTTATCAATAACCTGACACATGAACTTAAAACCCCGATATCATCTATCGCATTATCTGCCAAAGTATTGAATGACAAAGAAATCCTTAAAACACCAGAGCGGCTGTTTGAGTATACGAGAATAATTTCAGAACAGAACAACAGGCTCTCTGCAAATGTGGAAAAAGTCCTTAACCTGGCTTCTATTGAAAAAAATAAACTTGAACTCAACCTGGAAAAAATCGAACTGACCGAATTCCTCTCAGAGCTAACCGGATATTTTAAAAAATCAAATTCCGGGAAAGATTTAGAAGTCAAAGTGACAACAAACAAACAACCTTTGTTTATTATAGCTGACAAATTTCATCTGACAAATCTTGTCCTGAATATTCTTGAAAACAGTGTAAAATACTGCGATACAACTCCCGGGATCAATATAGATATTATACATTCTGATAAAAACTGCCTGATCCGGTTCATCGATAACGGGATAGGAATTCCAAAAAAACACCGGAAAAAAATATTTAAAAAATTTTACCGGATACCCACAGGAAATATTCATAATGTTAAAGGATTTGGATTAGGCCTTGATTATGTAAGAAAAATTGTCAACGCCCACCGGTGGAAAATTGAAGTTGCCGACAATCCGTCAGGAGGGAGTATATTTACACTCATAATTACAGTTAAAAAATGAATTCTATAAAATTATTACTGGTAGAGGATGACGACGCTCTCCGCTTCATTGTAAAAGACAACCTGGAACGCAATAATTATAAGGTCGACACTGCAGAAAACGGTGAACTGGCAATAAAACTGTTTGAGGAGAACAAGTATAATCTTGTCATTCTTGATGTGATGCTGCCAAAAATTGACGGATTTAAAGTTGCTGAACATATCCGCAGATTTGATGAGCAGACGCCAATAATTTTCCTTACGGCAAGGTCGATGACTGAAGACAAAATAACAGGACTTACAATTGGCGGTGATGATTATATACCAAAACCCTTCAGTCTTGAAGAGCTGATGTTGAAAATAAAAATTTTCCTTAAAAGAAGCAACACCCTGCCAGAAGGGGAGACAGAACAAAAAGGTGCGGAAAGAATTGGCAGGTTTATTTTTCTGCCCGAACAGCTGACCCTGTCGTTTGGAGAAGATAGCAGAAAGCTGACTCTGAAAGAGACAGAACTGATAAAGCTTTTTTTACAAAATAAGAATAAAGTATTAAGCAGAAAAGAGATATTGGAAACTATCTGGGGCTCAAACGACTATTTCCTGGGCAGAAGTCTGGATGTCTTTATTTCACGACTGAGAAAATATTTTAAAGCAGATCCGGATATTAAGATTGTTAACCTTCACGGCATAGGGTTTCGTTTTTCTGTAAAAAAATAACAGATACCCCTTGCAGGAAATAAAAAAACAGCTACTTTTGCAGACCGAAATTATTGACATACAATAAAAACAGAATGAGATGAAGAGGACTTTTCAGCCATCAAACAGAAAGAGAAAAAACAAACATGGTTTCAGGGAGAGAATGTCGACAGTCAATGGCAGGAAAATATTAAAAGCACGTCGTGCGAAAGGCAGGAAAAGACTGACAGTTTCAGACGAGCCCAGGCATAAACGATAGTTTATAACTGAACATATTTCTTGCAGGAAGGTAGAGATTTAAAAATTCTTTACCTTTTTGTATTTATACAGAATTATAAAACAATTACTCCGGTGGAAAAGGAAATTATCTGCTCATTAAATCTTAACAGCAACCTGAAAAATATAGCCGGTAAAGTTATGTCGGCTGATAGAATCTCTACCGGTGAAGCTGTAGAGTTATACTTGTCAGGGCCTCCGGGTTTACTTGCTGTTCTTGCAGATATAGTAAAAAGAAGATTCAGCGGGAACCAGGTTTTCTTCAACCATAATTTTCACATTGAACCCACCAATATCTGTGTAAACAACTGCAAATTTTGTTCGTACCGGAGAAGCAAAGGCCAGGCAGGGGCATGGGAGTGCAGTATTGATGAAATAGTTAATAAAGTCAGTGACCTTGCTGCCTCGGGGGCAAATGAGGTACACATTGTCGGTGGTGTTTATCCGGGACGCGATCTCTGTTACTATTCAGACATGTTGCGCTCCGTAAAACAAAAAGAACCACAGCTGCATATCAAAGCATTCACTGCTGTCGAAATTGATTATATGTGTAAAACAGCGGGTATTTCTATAAAAGACGGACTTAAAGAACTTAAAGATGCAGGACTGGGATCGATGCCGGGAGGAGGGGCGGAAATATTTGATGAAGCAATCAGGTCCAAAATATGTCCTGAAAAAACAAGTTCCGAAAAATGGCTGGAGATACATGCAGCCGCACATGAGATGGGAATTCCGACAAATGCCACAATGCTGTACGGACTGATTGAAGATTACCATCACAGGGCCGACCATCTCAACCGCTTAAGAAACCTGCAGGACAAGACCAACGGATTCAATGCTTTCATACCTTTAAAATTCAGGCATGAAAACAATGCCTTTTCAGACATTAAGGAAACCACACTGACAGAAGACTTAAAAAACTATGCCGTTTCCAGGATCTTTTTGGATAATATACCCCACCTGAAAGCATACTGGCCAATGATTGGCAAACAGGCTGCCCGCCTTTCACTGGAATTCGGGGTTGATGACCTCGACGGGACTATCGACAATACAACACGCATTTACACAATGGCCGGCTCTGAAGAGAATCCCTCGGCCAGCCGGGAGGAGCTGATACAAATGATCAGGGATATGAACCGGATCCCCGTCGAAAGAGATTCAGTCTATAATGTACTGGCTACATTTTAAATTACCTGAAACGAGGTTTTTTATCTTAATTTATTACCGGTAAACCTTTTTTAAATTATTTTTGCTTTTTTGTAATTGTTGAGCTATGAGTTTATCCAAATTTATATTCACCAGGAAATTTCTTAAACATTTAATTCTGGCTGCCCTGGTCTTCATTATTCTGCTGATAATTGCCATGCAGGGTCTGAAAATATATACCAGGCACGGCCAGTCACACCCGGTGCCCGATTTTTACGGTCTCACACCCCGTGAAGCTGCCGGCACAGCAAAACAGCATGAATTAAGGATAATCATCACTGACTCTATCTTTATTGACGAAGCGCCTCCGGGGGTCATAGTAGACCAGATACCAAAGGCAGGCCATGGAGTTAAACAAAACAGGACGATCTCACTGACCATTAATTCAACTCAGCCTGAAATGGTTACCCTGCCGCAATTAACTGATATCTCACTTCGCCAGGCGCTGGTACTCATTGAAAACAGCGGCCTTACCACAGGCAATATAACTTATCAGCCGTCAGAATATAATAATCTCGTGCTGGATGCAAAACTCGGTCCTGTCAAGCTTATCCCCGGCGAAAAAGTTCCCAAAGGCACAAAGATAGATCTCGTTGTGGGCAGGGAACACGGAGGGAGGCTGACATCACTGCCTGACCTGAAAGGGCTTACAGTTGAGGAGGCAACACTGACCCTGAACAATTCAATGCTCACTGCAGGTGTGGTTATCTTCGATGAAACAGTAATCACAGCACAGGATTCGGCCAGCGCAAGGGTATACATGCAGAGTCCTCACAGAGATGAAACATCAACAGTGCCTTTGGGAGCCTCGGTGGATATATGGGTAACAACCGACCAGTTAAAATTTCAGGATAACCGGTAATCCTTTGAATATGGAAGAAAACCAGGCAGATAACAACATAATCAGGGAGGAAAATCTGTTTGAACACTACCGGTTAAAAGTTGATCCGGGACAGTCAACTGTAAGAATTGACAAATACCTGGCCAGCCATATCGAAAATGCATCCAGAAACAGAATTCAGTCTGCCGCCGATGCAGGCAATATAAGGGTAAACGGTAAGCCCGTCAAATCAAATTACAAAATAAAACCCGGTGATGAGATCAAAATTTTGATGGACTATCCACGCAGGGAGTTGAAAATAATAGCTGAAAATATCCCTCTCAATATTGTTTATGAAGACGACCACCTTGCAGTTATAGATAAACCTGCCGGACTTGTCGTTCATCCCGGTCATGGTAACTATACCGGCACCCTGGTAAATGCCCTGGCATGGCATTATAAAGACCTTCCCCTGTTCAGGGAGAAAGATCCGCGGCCCGGCCTTATCCACAGAATTGATAAAAACACTTCCGGATTAATAGTGATCGCAAAAACTGAACAGGCAAAAAACAGACTGTCAAGGCAGTTTTACACTAAAACTACCGAAAGGATTTATCAGGCGCTTGTCTGGGGCAGCTTAAAAGAAGATTCGGGCACTATTACGGGCAATATAGGAAGAAGCCTGAATAACAGGCAGATCTTCACAGTGTTCCCCGGCGGTGAACACGGCAAACATGCAGTGACACATTATAAGCTGCTGCAAAGGATCGGATACGTCAGCCTTGTTGAATGTAAACTGGAAACAGGCCGTACACATCAGATAAGGGTACATATGAAATTTATAAACCACCCGGTTTTCAACGATCCGGAGTATGGAGGGGATAAAATATTACGCGGAACAACTTTCAGTAAATACAAACAATTTGTCCAAAATTGTTTTAAATTGATCCCCCGGCAGGCGCTCCATGCCAAAACGCTGGGATTCGTGCATCCGGCAACAGGAGACAAAATGTTATTCGACTCAGATCTGCCCGAAGATATGAAAAGCGTTATTGAAAAATGGGAAAATTATATTGAATCAAGAAATGAATAGAAAGCCAAATATTGCAGTTGTCGCCGGAGGCGACTCATCAGAATTTGAAGTATCAGTGAAAAGTGCAGACAATATTTTTGATGCAATAGACAGGGAACAATTTAATCCATGGCTGGTTTATATTAAAGGTACATCATGGAAATTAGTCAGCGACAATAAAACAGTGGCAGAAATTGATAAATCTGATTTCAGCTTTTTTTTGAATGGTCAAAAGTTCTGTTTCGATTATGCCTATATAACAATTCACGGGACACCAGGCGAAGACGGCATCCTCCAGGGTTATTTTGAGCTGCTGAAAATACCTTATTCCACCTGTAATGTCTGTTCTTCATCTCTTACATTCAACAAATGGTTCTGCAGCAACTATCTTCGCGGTTTTGGAATAAAAATGGCAAAATCTGTTATTATAAGCAAAGATGAAGAAACAGATGAAAATATGATCACCGGTGAACTGGGATTGCCGCTGTTTGTCAAGCCTAATGCCGGAGGATCAAGTTTCGGTATTACTAAGGTAAAAGATGCAAATGACCTTAAACCTGCCCTGCTAAAAGCCTGGAATGAGAGTAATGAAGCAATAATTGAAGAGTTTATTGAAGGAAGGGAGTATACCTGCGGACTGGTAAAGCTAAAGGATGAAAAGCTTATATTCCCGGTAACAGAAGTTATTCCTAAAAATGAATTCTTCGACTTTGAAGCAAAATATACGCCCGGGGCAACTGACGAGATCACTCCTGCAAGGCTCCCCGCAAATCTTTTTGAAAAATGTCAACAACTGAGTTCAAAGATCTATGACTTATGCCAATGCTCCGGAATTGTAAGAATAGATTATATCCTGAAAAATGAGGAGTTCTTTTTCCTGGAGGTAAACACCACACCGGGAATGACAGCTACCAGTTTCATACCTCAGCAGATAAAAGTTATGGGGTTGACTCTAACGCAATTACTAAACAGGATCATTTCAGATAAATTAAAATCCTGACTAATTAACATTTGTGAATAATGTTGGTTAACAATTAAAACAGATAATATTAGTCTGTCGATATTCATATTTTTTAATTTTGATCATAAAAACAAACACTCCCTTTAAAATATTAATAATGGCCACGGAAAATACTAAAAACAGATCTAACCCGGCACGGAGACAAAAGACGATGACTATCGACGAGATAAATGCCCAGTATGGAAAACTGCCACCGCAGGCCATAGAGGTTGAAGAAGCTGTTTTAGGTGCGCTTATGCTTGAAAGAGATGCCTATGTAACTGTTGCCGATATAATCGACACTCAGAGCTTCTACAAAGAAGAACACCAAAAAATATTTGAAGCCATTAAAGAGCTTTCAGTCCATGGAAAACCGGTTGACCTGCTTATGGTGACGCAGGAATTAAAAAATCGTGACCAGCTTGACGGGATAGGAGGGCCGGGATTTATCACACAGCTGACCAGACGGGTGGCATCAGCAGCACATATTGAGTTTCATGCGCGTATTATTGCACAAAAATTTATTCAAAGAGAGTTGATCCGGGTCTCCTCCGAAATTCAGGGTAAATCGTATGATGACACAATAGATGTCGATGACCTGATAGATTTTTCCGAATCATCTCTTTTCCAGGTTGCTGAAAAAAACATCAAAAAGGAGACAGTACCAATAAAACCTGTACTGAATGAAGCTATTCTTCAGATAGAGAAAGCACGAAACCAAAAAGACGGACTCAGCGGGGTACCATCCGGTTTTACTGCAATAGACCGTATAACCTCGGGATGGCAAAAAACAGACCTTATAATAATTGCCGGCCGGCCTTCAATGGGGAAAACTGCTTTTGTGCTCAGTATGGCAAGAAACATGGCTGTGGAGCACAACAGATCAGTTGCTGTATTTTCACTTGAAATGTCATCTATTCAACTTGTAAACAGACTGATAGCTGCAGAAACAGAACTCGGTTCCGAGAAGCTTAAGACAGGCAGGCTGGAAAATTATGAATGGGAACATCTGAACAGAAAAATATCTGTACTTGAAAAAGCCCCCATATTTGTTGATGATACTCCCGCACTTTCAATTTTTGAGCTAAAGGCCAAATGCCGGCGCCTTAAAATTCAACATGATATACAAGTAGTTATTGTCGACTACCTGCAACTGATGACTTCCGGAAATGAGGGCCGGGGAAGCCGTGAACAGGAGGTGAGCAATATTTCCCGGTCACTGAAAGCCATTGCCAAGGAGCTGGACATTCCGATCCTGGCACTATCACAGTTAAACAGGTCTGTTGAGTCAAGGGAGGGTAAAAGGCCCCAGCTTTCAGACCTTCGTGAATCGGGGGCAATTGAGCAGGATGCCGATATTGTTACCTTTATTCACCGTCCCGAATACTATGGAATCACAGAAGATGATTCAGGTAATTCGCTTCTGGGAGTGGCAGAAATAATAATAGCCAAACATCGTAACGGCGCCACAGGGGATGTCCATCTGGCCTTTAAAAAAGAGCTGGCCAAATTCAGCGACATGGAAACAAGCTTCAGTCATGGATTTCCTTCAATTTCCCAAACTTTCAGTTCCAAAATGAACATGGATGAAGAGTCGGTAGAGGCAGGCATGTTAAAAAAATCAAATTTCGATGATTTGTATAATACCGGGAATGACTCACCGTTTTAATATCTGGCAGACTTTTTAAATGCTTTTATCCGTCGCCTTTAGCTTCAGCGGAGGGTTAGCGATACAAAAATGAGCTATTTTGATTTTAAACACATGAAGAACTACACATTTTTAAAGAAATATTTGCTGACTGCGGTACTGTTTTCGCTGACCCTTCAGATAAGCGCACTTCATCTGTTAATACCGATGGACGAAGTTCAGAAAAATCACCTTAAAGCTTACGGGATTGCTTATTGGGCTCTCAGGCTTGACAACGAAGTGAAATGGCTTCTCAACTACAGGGGGGGAAGTTTTCTCATGCAACACAGTCGTGCAATTGAAAATGAATGTGTCGTGAGGGGTGTCAGCTTTGAGACGATCGCTGATGCACAGGCAGCCTCAATTTTAAATGATATTGCGAGGCCTGAGGTTAACCAGGATGCCGTAAGCATGAACAAAGCCCCTGAAATTGCTGTTTATTCACCTCCCAGCAAACTTCCATGGGATGATGCAGTGACCCTTGTTTTAACCTACGCTGAAATTGAATATGACATTATTTATGATGAAGAGATATTAAGCGGTAAGCTGCCTGAATATGACTGGTTGCATCTGCATCATGAAGATTTCACCGGACAGTTTGGTAAATTCTGGAGAACATATCAGCATATGCCATGGTATCAGCAGGACGTTAACATCAATAAACAGCTTGCAGAGAAATTGGGATTTATGAAAGTGTCAGAGATGAAATCTTTTGTAACCGCAGAGATCGAAAAATATGTCATCAACGGAGGTTTCCTGTTTGCTATGTGTGCTGCTACTGACACTTATGACATTGCAAGGGCAGCAACAGGTGTTGATATATGTGCCACAATGTTTGACGGCGATCCTGCTGATCCTCAGGCTGACGAAAAGCTTGACTTCTCAAAAACATTTGCCTTTGAAAATTTTCAACTGGAGAAAGACCCTAATGTGTACGAATTTTCAGATATAGATGCAACAAACACCCGTCAGGTTGACCGGGAGAATGATTATTTCGTGCTGTTTGAGTTCTCTGCCAAGTGGGATCCCATTCCAACAATGCTTTGTCAAAACCATATGAATATGATAAAAGGGTTCATGGGACAGACAACAGCATTCAGGAAAGAGGTCATTAAGCCAAATGTCCTTATATTGGGAGAGAACAAACCGGCCAGGGAAGCAAGGTATATTCACGGCGAAAAAGGGAAAGGATTCTGGACTTTTTACGGCGGGCACGACCCCGAGGATTACAGACATCTGGTGGGAGACCCTCCGACTGACCTGAGCCTCTATCCTAACTCTCCCGGGTACAGGCTAATCTTAAATAATGTGCTTTTCCCCGCAGCAAAAAAGAAAAAGAGAAAAACCTGAAAGGAGTCACACTATCTCCGGATAATTATTTTATGAACCTGCTTTTTATTGTCTGAGCCCGAAAATTCAAAAAAGTATATACCTTCCTTCAATGAACTGACATCAACCCCGCCGTGATATTTATCTGAATACAAAACAGCTTTCCCTGTAATATCAGTCACTTTGTAATATTTCAATGCATTGCCTCCTGCGATGTAAATAATCCTGTTTGCAGGATTCGGGTATATACGGAAATTTTTCAGATCAGCAGTTGCCGAAACATTTGTTACTTTAGTAACGTTAATCTCAAAACTTTTTTCTAATACATAGCCATCACTGTCGGTTACCCTTATTGTGGCTACTTCCGGATAAGGGCCGGCAGATAATGGTTCAAGGGTTTTCAACTGCATATTCTCTTCATAGAATTTTGCAGGAGCATATCCATCTCCCAAAAACAGGGGAGCTCCGAAAACCTCAAATGTAAAATTATCATTTTGCGAATAATCTGTAACTGAAATATCGCCTACGACTGTTCCTGCAGGCATATTCTCTTTAACACTAAGGTTACTAAGGGTAATATCGGTAGGCCCCCAGTAGGGAATTGATATTCCGACAACAGCCTGCTGGCCTTTCGTAAAGTCATTACTTCCCGGGGCAACGTTATTAATTGAGAAAAAACCATTATAATTACCACTCCAGCCCCAGTTAAAATGAAAATACCCGCTGGCAGAATATCCATCGATATTAAATGCATGCCCTGCCTCTCCGGTGCCGGGGTTTCCGGAATATATCAATACATTTTTTTTATTAAGCTCGGATTTAAGCAATGCGATCCACTCTTCATCATTTTCATACCGTGAGATTGTCCTTACAGAAGGAGTAAATCCGAAATATCTTTGAAAAGCAAAAGGAACCCTGGTGGTATATGCCCCCGATCCGGATCCTCCAAAATCCATCTCAACAGCTACCGCACAATGGTAAAGCAGTCTTGCATTGTAGTCATCCGGGGAGGTAAGAGACATCTTATTCCACTGATAAGCCGGTTCCTCATCAAAATTCAAGCTGATTGTACCATAAGGTGCAAGCGGATAACTTTTTTGTCCGGACGGTCTTTCGGGAAACTCTAAATAGTGCAATGCCTGGGCCATGGCTACAGCCACACAACCAACATAAGCTTTTCCGCCGGGACCTTCTTCATACGGGGGACAAAAACGGTTCCACCCCGCTCCCTGGTCCCATTCGGTTTTTAAAAGGGGAGCTACCGAAGCAGCGGATTTAAGGACGGGCAGTTTTTGTTTTTCCAGAATACTCCATTCATCACTCCATTCTGCACCGGCACTGGCATATTCAATTTGAACAGTTTGATAATCAAGCCAGTTTTTTACGTTAGATGACACATTGAGCACATCAAAATATCCTTTGTGTGAATATCCGATAACCGGACGTGCATCGGTATTTCCGGAAACGATCACCCATCCCTCAGGTATGAAGTTTATTATATACATACCTGCTTCCTCAGTACTTCTGTAAAACAGAGAAGATTTTACCGGTTGTTCTGAACCGAAAAGAAAATTAGCTGCTACCTTAACAGCTTTTTCTTCTGAAACAGTCTCTCCGAAACCGGTAAATAAAACTGACAGGAAAACAAATACTAATAAAATATGCTTCATGCAATCATGATTTCTAATTATACAACAAAAACCCTGCAAAAAAAGTTTAAATCCGGTTATTAATTAAATTCACTGTAGTGCAAAGATAAAAAAACCCGGCTCTTTCGTCAAGCCGGGTTTTTTTAAAATTATGTCAGCAAGTTAAACTCAATAAAGTTTATTATAAGTGCTTATTTAATTTTTTTGGGTATTCTCTTAAGAGAAACTTTATTAACACCGTCAACGCTCTTTGTGTTTACAGAAGCAGACTTATTATTAAGTTTTTCCCATGTAACGGCTGGCAGGTATTCGCCATATCCCAGCCAACCGAAATTACCGTCATAAACACCCATTGCAAGGTCTGTCTTCATAGAGCCGTCTTCAAGCACATAAGAGCGGACAGCATAATCGTCAGTTTCATTTGAAAATACGGTATAAATCCTGTTTGTACCGGTGCCGATCACCTGTTCGTCGATAGATAATATGGAGTTCTCCGGGTCATAGTTGCCAATTACGGCTTCACTTTGTCCGAGCAGGCTATAGAAAATCCCCGTAATTAGCACACTGTTCGGTATGTCATCATTCAACTCTACCGTAACAGTATCTGCAACCATTGAACCGTCGAAATATGAGATCCCGCTCACAATATACTGCCCGATAAGTACATCAATACTTGCAGCTAATTTAGGCACTTCCCAGTAAACCTCTTCCTGCAATTCGAGGTTGACATTACCCTCTGCATCCTGAACAACATTTTCAGCAATGTTAAGAATTACCGTACTGCCAAAGCTGACTTCCTGTGGAGTCTGGATAACCAACACACTGTCATTTTGAGGATGAACAAAGTAACTTGAAACATTAAAAACACTCTCCGAGCCACCTTCATCTACATAAGTCATTGTAATTCCGTCAGCTGCAGCATCCGGAACAACAGAGATCGGAAAATCAAATGTGATAAATACATTAAACAACTGACTTGTAACAACACTTCCCGGAGCAGGTTCAATATCACCGGGAATAACAAAATCACCCAGATCCCAGTATATCTCATATTCTGAAAGATCATTCACATTGCTGTACTTATCAGATATGACACCTTCAGCTATATAGAGAGCAATATTATCACCATGGTCAGGAACACGGGGCTGGGTAATCCTAAGAGTAGTATCATTAATAATCTCACAATTGCCTGAAGCAGAAACTTCGGTAGTGACAGTAGCCAGCCAGTTAGAGTATCTGAATTTTACCATATCTGCAGTCAGATCTTCCAGATCTATTTCAAAAGGAAAACTGATATCCACAACAAAGTCATGAGCAGCCACTACTGAGCCACTTTCAGGAACAATTGACTTATCGGCAACTGAAAAGTTAGCATATTCAAACCGGTAATAATTTCCACGCAGTGAACCGCCAATAACACCACTTACTCTTTCGTTGCACGGATTACCGGACAGGTCAGTGACAGCCCCCGCCTCCCATGAGAGGAAGAAGTAATCTCCCGGATGGCCTGTATGTGTTTGTGGGACAGTAACAGTTTTTCCTGAAACATTAGATTCATTCAAAGTGATCTCTTCAGTCACATTCTCATAATAATATGTGAAAATAAATTTCTTTTCCGGATTTACTTTCACCGGCTCATCAAATGTAAGTACGATCGATGTCCCTGCAGATACAGTTGCCTGGTTAGAGATCCCCGGAGAGGAAGATACAAAAGAAGGGCCGATCCCGTCGTTAGTTTTCAACAGGTAAGACTGAATTTCAGACTCAACGCCATCAATATTATTTGAAGCTGCAAAAACTTTATAATAGGTGTTTGGCATCAATCCTTTTATATATATGGTTGTATCTCTGGCGCCTCCATATTTGAATGCCTGGTTTGCAACTATCCCTGCACCTCCCCGAAGTGAAAGTGAAAGAATACTGATTGGCTCAGTCAGTGACCTTGATGTATCACTTGCTAATGCATACCCCAGGTATCCGGCCATATCAGTTGAAATGCCCAGAGTAAAGCTTGAATCCCCGACAGCAGACACAGAAAGTGTCGCTGTCGGCCGGGACAAAACTTCAGAAGATTCATAATCTTCAAGTTGTTCACATCCTGCGATGTAAACACCGATCGAAAATATTGCGATAATATATAATAATGTTTTTTTCATGATCTGTATAATTATTTATTATTTTCTTGTCCACACTGCAACCGGGCTGTTGGGATTTGGGTCGTCATTCCATGCCCATTGTATTCCTAACCCCTGATTGCCCCCTGCGGTAATAAAGAAGGTATATTGTTGCCTGAATGTTATTTTAACACCGCCGTCAGTGCTTATATATCCAATCAGGTCGTTAACCTCTTCGCCTTCGCCATTGTCATCTTCCCAGACTTTAAGGGTTACAGGGCCATAGCCCCAGCTATCCCATGATTGTCCGGCTTTGATGGTTATAGTTGAATAATCTTCACTGACTGTCCCGAGTATAAAATAGGGGTCGGCCAATGGTGGGCCGAAAGCCAGGCCTGCCATACCATAGATCTTAACTTTATCTGTTTCACCGTCAATAGCTACTATATTAACCGGATGTTCTTTACTTCCATTTGCTGTCGAAGTTACCTGAGAAGTATAATCGCCCAGCATCCATCCAAGCGGATGATCATCGTCAATAATAGTGATCTTTATGACCGATTCAGATGAAAGGTCATAGCCCAGGCTGTTACCTGTGATTTTAAGGCGGAATGATTTATTTCCGAGAGGGTCATAATCATCATTGTCGATAGCTGCAACCACAACGGGTGCATATCCGTATCCTTCGGCAACGGTAACTGATTTTTCACTTAAAACATTAAAATCCACTCCTTCCATGGCAGGATTAACCAGCGTGGTATCGTCATCGATTATCTCGTAATAGTGATCACCTATTTTCGTATACCAGCTGTCATCGACATCAAAAGTAACATCGCAAGAGGGTGAGTTAAAAGTAGCAGTAACCAGAATCTGAACCGTAAGGGTATCTTTGCCTTTATTTTCTTTGTCCACTTCCAGCATGTTGGCAGAGGAACCATAAAAACCAACACAGGCCATATCTTCAGTGAACAGAATATCTTCCTGCTCGCATGCAAAGAATATTGTTACTGCAAGTATTGTAAATATTAAATAACTTAATTTTTTCATTTCAAATTAATTTTTGTGGTTAAAACGGATTCTGCACCATGTTTTCATTACCATCAAATTCCGCTTTAGGTATAGGCACTGCCCACTTATTATCAGGAAAATTGATGTTTTGATTTACTTCAGCAACAAAGTCGTTACGGACTAAGTTTTCTTTACGCCTTGCGAGGTCAAACACTATATGTCCTTCGAAGCATAATTCCTTTCTGCGTTCATTTGAGATATCGGAGAGCACTATGCTTCCCGTTTGACTTGCAAGTCCCCTGTTGGTCCTGATCGTGTTAAAATCATTAACAGGAGTGACACCGCTGATTGAAGCGCCTCTGTGGATAGCTTCAGCCCTGATAAGATACATTTCAGAAAGTCTCAGGACAGGTGTATTATTTGTACTTCCATCCCCTGTCTTGCTCGGATATTTATTGATCCACCAAATTCCTTCAAAAATTGCCCGGCCGTCGGGATCAGTATAAAAAAGGTCACGCCTTACATCTCCCTCTTCATACAGGTTCAGAAGGTCATTTGAGGCACAAGCATCACCGTGGAACTTCGGGTTTGTCATATAAGGAATGCCCTCCTGTCCGGGATAACCCGAATTACCCAAAGCTCCATAAACAGCAAATATCACCTCACTTCCCTCTGTTTCACGCCCCCAGGCACCGTTTGGATTAACAGAGACAGGGACATACTGTGCTGCAGTCCACATTTGGAATTTACCCGAATTGATCACTTTAGTTGCATAATCGGCAGCATTCTGCCAATCCTCCATGTACAAGTACACACGGGCCAGCAGTGCCTGTGCGGCTTCTTTGGTTGCAAATCCTTTAGGGTCTGCCCCCCCTGCCCTTTTATAATCGCCGAAAAGAGATTCTGCCTCTTTAAGGTCACTGACAACCTGGGTATATACTTCTTCCACTGTATTACGTGGAGGCTGATCAATTTTTGTTTCAGTGACAACCGGCACTCCAAGGCCTGATTTACTGTGCGAGTATGGCTGGGCATAAAGCCTTACCAGGTCAAAATGGGCAATTGCCCTGATAAACAGACATTCTGCTTTATAATTTTGAAGCATTGCCTTTTCCTCTTCACTCCCCTCAAAGTCAGGAATTGCATTTATCACATTATTTGCCCGGGTAATGGACAAATATGCCATTTCCCAAAGTTCTTCTGTTGTTTCGGCAGAATAATTCCATATATAAGCATTAAACTGCCATCCTGCGTCATTTGGCTTCAGTTTGCCGTTACCACCCCTCATTTCGGATGACAGTACAAAATAACCGCCATACCAGTCTGCATTGTAAAGTGGTGCATATGCCCCGATAACTGCCTTGTTTAATCCTTCATATGAACTTAATGTAAGTTCTGAGGTTTGCTGAAGCACGGGTTCTCTCTCCAAAAAATCTTTGCATCCGGCGAGAAGAAATATTAACCCCGATACAATTATTATATTTTTAATTATAGTTTTCATAATTTATCTGTTTTTATTTAAGGGTTTAAAATGACAACTCAACTCCAAAGATGAAATTCTTGGCAGTAGGGTATATACCATAAGCATGCCCGTCATTGCCCCTTTCAGGATCGAAAGTATTCAGGCTGTGAAACGTATAAACATTATAAGCGCTTGCATAGATCCTGATCTTTTCCATGAAATTCAGTGAATTCATCAAAGAAGCGGGCAGGTCATAAGCAAGTGTAACCTCTTTCAAACGAAGATAATCTCCGGCTTCAAGCCAGCGTGTGTTCAAAAAAGCATTTGACTCACTTGAGTTACCAACGGTTGGTTTCGGTGTTTCTGTTATATCACCGGGCTGTTTCCAGTAATCCAGTGATGTGTTAACATGGTTTCCAACCCAGTTATAACCGTCAGACCTAAGATAACGGCCTTCATTCATAACATCAATATGATGCCCTGTTTTATAGTCGAAACTTGCAACCAGGGATAATCCTTTCCATAAAGCATTAAGATATCCGCCACCTATGAATTTTGGTTCCGGGGTGCCACCATATACTTTACGTGATTTATTGTAATCATTGGTCAGCCTTCCCTCTTCGTCATACCATAACGCCTCGCCGTTCACCGGATTAACGCCGGCATATTCGTTAAGCTTGAATGTCCAGAGCGAGTATCCTACTTTATGAACACGATAAGTGCCTATTTCGTCTTCACCGGCAAGGTCGGTAATTTCAGTCTTGTTATGAGCAACATTAACTCCTGCCACTATGTTAAAATCACGCTGTTTGACAATATCACCAGAAATACTCAGTTCCTGCCCCGTGTTTGTCATGCTGCCCACATTGCGCATCAGGTTATCAAAACCTGTAGTCAACGACAGCCGGTCTTCAAGCAGCATATCTTCTGTGAATCTCTTATAATAGTCGAAGGTAACATACAGCCTGTCAAAAAAGTTAAGATCGAGGCCAAAGTTATATGTTTTGTTCAACTCCCAGGTGAGATCGGCATTTCCGAGCTGATCGGGAGCCATACCTGACGATGCATTATATTCCCTGGTACCGTAAACACCATACTGAAGGTAGTTGCCGATCTGGTTATTACCGTTCACACCATAACTTGCGCGTATTTTGGCCAGTTTCAGCCAATCGAGGTTGTTCCTGATAAAACCCTCTTCATTCATATTCCAGGATCCGCCGACTGACCAGAAAGTACCGTGCTTATGGTTTGATCCGAAACGGGAGCTTCCGTCGTATCGGATACTTGCCTGCAGATAATACTTTGAATCAAAATTGTAATCCAGTATTCCAAAGAATGACAACATAGTGTATTCAGCTTCGTCATAACCCACCTGGTCCTCCGCCTGTGTGGAAGTTGTCGGATATGGGATATCAATGTTTATATTGGGAGATTCACCGTCAAGATAGCTATCCCTGTAACTCTGAGCTTCCTGTCCGGCCAATAAGCTGTATATATGTTTGTTTAAAAAGGAATCACTGTAACGGGCCGTATTGGATGTAGTAAGCAACATGTGATCATATCTGCTGCTGTATACAAAATTTTGTGTATAACCTGTAACCTGTTGCCCGAACTGGCGTGCTTCACCTGTTGTTAATTCAGCCGAGTTGTTGGTTTTCAGGGTTAGCTGTTCGATAGGCTTATATTCCAGATAACCGGTTCCCTGAAGCCTGAACTGCTTATCCCACGATTCATTGGTAAGGGCTGAAAAAAGCGGGTTAACATCAAGGTTTTCAGGAATATCGGTATTAAATGAGCCATCTTCGTTATACATCGGTGTCCAGGGCAATATAGTCATAGCCCCAAAAAACGGATTAAGAAATGACAAACCTCCTGTTGAAACATCTTCATTTACCATTCTGGAGAGTCCGAGCTTGGAACCTATCTTGACTTTTTCAAGTGCCTGAAAATCATTATTGACACGAAAGTTGAGTTTTTCATAATTATTCCCGATAACGATACCTTCGATATCTTCATAAGCAGCAGAGAAATAATTAGTTAACCTTTCAGTACCTCCGCTGGCAGTGAGTTCATATTTTTGGGTTTTGCCGTTACGCAGGCCAGATTTCAACCAGTTTGTCTGCGGACCTGCCAGAAGTGATTTCGGGAAATATGTATTTCCGTAACCTGCGGGGTCATCAGGATCTCTGCCTGTGTTAACAACAGCATCGCGCAGATACTGCCAGATCTCCTGGCTGTTCATAGGCTTAAAATTATTATCATTAGCCAGTTGAGATGATCCTGCCGAGGCACGGAAATTGATCTTAGCCTCTCCGGATTTACCTGATTTAGTAGTGACCAGGATAACACCGTTAGCTGCCCTTGAACCATAAATTGAAGCTGCGGCAGCATCTTTCAAAACGGTAATTGACTCTATATCCGAAGGATTGAGCAAATAAAGTGCATTGGATGTAGTACTTGCCATAGTCTGGTCGCCTGTCATAACAGGAATACCATCAACTACATAAAGAGGTTCGTTACCGGCATTTACAGAACTTGTTCCGCGGATACGGATAGAACTGTTACTTCCCGGCTGTCCACCTGAAGTTGTAACCATAAGTCCGGGAACCTTCCCGCTCAATGCCTTGTCAATACTGACCACCGGTGTTTCAGACAGCTGGGCGGTCTGTACCTGTGCAGCTGATCCGGTCTTGGCTTCCCTGGTTGTAGTACCGTAGGCTACAACTATAACCTCATCCACACCAATGGTTTGGGACTCCAATGCTACATTCACAGTTGTCCTGCCAACAATGGATACCTCCTGTGTTGCCATTCCGACAAATGAAAAAACAAGTGTCCGGGCATCTTCAGGTACCTGCAGTGTAAAGTTCCCCTCAATGTCGGAAACTGTACCCAGCGTAGTACCCTGCACGGCAATCGACACTCCCGGGATTGGCGCATTGTCCTCAGCCGATGTCACCTTACCGGTAATCACCCTTGTCTGAGCATTAGCAACCAAAGTTCCCATGAAAAGGAGGATCGAGAAAAAAAACGCAATCTTTTTCATAGAAATAGTTTTAAATTATTAAGTGCTTAAAATATTTAAATTATATATAAAAAAACGAATCTGAAACTCCCCCAAGCGCCAGGTTCGAACAATGCCTTTATAAATGAAATTTAATTAATGTAATCAAACGTTAAAAATAATTAATTTAAACAAATTAAAATAAAAGAAATGAAATAAAAAAACGAATTGTTCAAATACTTCATTTGATGATTAAAATTTTTGAAAAAATTTATATATATAAATATTTATGATTTTGATATTTTTATCGAGATGAATTACAATGCATTATTGCTATCAGTATCCTGAAATTAAAAAATAAATGTCAAAAATTTTAACTCAACAGTGTTTTTTTTTCTTTTGTCCGGGAGGTATATTCAGACTGCTTATATTCAAAGAATTTGAATGAGGTCTGACAAAGTTCCCACAGCATAGACATTATTCCGTGAAGTTGTGTTTCCGGCAATTGCGTTTACGCTGCAATCACTTGAAGGACAATAATATACCGCATCTATTCCAAAATTTAGAGCTCCTGCAATATCTGAATCCCAGTCGTCTCCGACCATAAGGCTGTTTCTTTTTCTGGCATTTGATGATTTCACTGCATATTCAAATATCTCAGTATTTGGTTTTGGAGCTTTTATCTCTTCTGAAATATATACACGGGAAAAATATTCTGACAATCCGGAATTTTGAAGCTTTTTATGTTGTACTTCCCTGAATCCGTTTGTAATAATATACATCAGATAACCTTTGTGCCTTAAATGATCAAGTAATTCAATCGTTCCCCTGACCAACTTTTTTTGTTTAGGGATCTCATTAAGGTAAAACTCATCTGTTTCCAGAGGATCGATACCAGGTATATTCAGTTCTTCAAAAGTATTCTGAAAACGGAGTCGTTTTAACTCTTTTTTACTCAACTTTTTATTTCGGTATTCACTCCAGAGGATATCATTATATTTGGTAAATACATCAAAAAACATTTGATAATCACCACATTGTTCCCCGATATTAAAATAGAGGAAAGTTAGATGCAGGGCGTCAAAAGAATTTGCTTTAAAATCCCACAGGGTATTATCCAGATCAAAAAAAATATGTGTATATCTTCTGATACTCATCTCAGGCTGGCACTTCGGAAAAGTTATTAAACATAATCCATAATTTTTCCTGCTATCTGCAACAATGAAATCTCTGCAAGCTTAGTCTGGTATTTAACTGAGATCAATCTCTCTTCGGCATCCAGAAGGCTTTTTTGCACCTCCCTCAGTTCAAGACCTGAAAGCGCACCTAAGCGGTAACGTTCGAGTGCAATTTCAAGGTTTTCCCTTGCTACATCGAGGTTTTGCTCTTCCATTTGTACCAAACGGAGGTTATTTTCATAGGCATAATATACAGTTAGCAGTTCGGCTTTAATATCCTGCTCAATCTCCTGAAACCTGTAATTTTTATTTTCAACCTCAATAAGTGCATTAGCTTTTTCCCTTCGCCGGTTATAACCGTTAAAAATATCCATTCCAAGTGTAATACCATAATTAAGTGCTCTGGTCTGCTGATTATTAATAGCGAGAGCGCCATAATCGCTGATTGTGCCGGTACCGTATCCCCTGTAATTATAATTATATCCGGAAGAGAGGTTAAGATATGGATAAGACCGTGAGGCAATCAGTTTATAGTCGAGTTCTGAAATGATCTGGTTTTTTTTGGCAATCTGTAAACCTGTATTAAAGTCAAGGGTTGACTCCAGTAATTCGTCATACAGAAGGCTGGGATCGAACATAATAGCTGTATCGCGAAGGACAATTTTATCTTCAAGGTTTTCGAGGGCCATCAGTTTTTTCAGGCGCACCTCTGATTCCAGTATCGCTTCATTCTGTCTTGCCAGCCTTGAGCTGTCGGCGTTAAGATAGACAATCGACTGCAGCAATTCAAGTTTAGAAGAGGCTCCCAGAAGATAACGGTGTTCATCAATCCTCACCCTTTCCCGTGAAAGGGAGACAGCATATTCCATATTATTATAATAATTAAGCTGCTGAATATGATAGTAATACTCTGCAACGATTTGTGCAACCAGGTTCTCCATAGACATTTGTGTACTAAGCTCCCCGACCTGCTTAAGCTCATTCAATTTTTGGTAAGTTGTTTGAATATTGAACCCCCGGAACAGCGGCATATCAAGGGTTATTCCCGCAGCTCCCGTAGTATTGTGAATTCCTTCAGAAATATTCCGGCTTCCGTCATTCATATTCTGGGTGGTTGTAGTAATATTTCCTCCAAACCGGTTTGTTGTTGTCACTGCTGGCAAAAAACCGGCGTTACCGCGGGTATAATTATTACCGGCTATCTCTTCCTGGTTCCGGGCTATTTTAACAGCAAAATTTTGTTCAAGTCCTGTTACCACGCACCGGCTCAGGTCATATAATTCCTGAGCCCGGATGCTGCCGGATAACATCATAATCAGTGCCAACTGAGTCAATATCCGCAATTCATATATTTTTTTGAGCATCATCAGAAGTAATCTCATTATTATTTTTTGAATTTGTTGTTTCGCTGGAAACCAGAAGGTAAATTCCCGGCACCACATATAAAGTCAGGAAAGTTGAGATCAGCAATCCCCCGACAACGGCAGTACCCATGGCAACCCTGCTCTGCGCTCCCTCACCCAGTCCCATTGCGAGGGGAAGGATACCAAGGATTGTTGAAAGACTTGTCATTAATATCGGCCGGAAACGGGCAGCTGCAGAAAATTTTATAGCATCCTGTTTGGTCATTCCTGCCTGCTTTCTCTGGTTGGCAAACTCGACAATTAATATTCCGTTTTTGGAAACGAGTCCTATCAGCATGATGATCCCTATCTGGCTGAAAATATTCATAGTAATATTGAAATACCACATAAAAACAAGAGCACCGGTAAGAGCCAGCGGAACTGTCATCATAACAATTATGGGATCTTTAAAGCTCTCAAACTGTGCAGAAAGAACAAGAAAGATAAGGACGATTGCCAGAATAAACGCAAACATAAGGCTGGAGGAACTCTCAGAGTAATCTTTTGAGTCGCCGTCGAGGGCAGTCCGGAAAGTATCGTCCAGTACTTTATCTGCTATCATATCCATCTCGGCAAGTCCTTCGCTTATCGTTCTTCCCTGAGCCAGGTTGGCAGATACAGTTGCTGACACGAACCTGTTATACCGGTAAAGCTGCGGTGGAGCTGTTGATTCTCTGAGATTGACAAAATTATCAAGCTGCACCATCTGCCCTTTATCGTTTCTGATATATAATGATTTCAGATCGAGAGGTTTGTTCCGGTCTTGTCTGTCAAGTTCCCCGAGGATCTCATACTGTTTACCGTTCATTATAAAATATCCGAACCTCTGGCCGCTCAGGGCTAACTGGAGAGTCTGCCCGATATTCTGTGTTGAGATGCCGAGCAGGTTAGCCTTATCCCTGTTGATCTCAATTTGCAGTTCGGGCTTGGTAAACTTAAGATTAACATCGGGCATAACAAATATCGGATTATCATTTACTTCTGCCATAAACTCAGGTAAAACTTCCCTCAGCTTATCAATTGTCGGAGCCTGCAAAACATATTGGATTGGCGGCCTTGCGCGTCTCCCGCCGAAGGTTGATTGCTGCACAACGGTAGCTCGCGCTTTGGTTTTTTTACGGAGTTCATTTGTAAGCTCTGCTGCAATCTCCTGCTGCGATCTTTCTCTTTGGTCGGGATCTGTAAGTACCACTCTTACGAAAGCAAAACTACCCCTGACCATTGCAGTTATCTTATCCCTCTCAGGAATTATCTTTTCAACTAACGCTGCTACATCTTCGGCATAATCATAAATAAACTCATAGGTAGCCCCTTCAGGTGCAGTAATACGCGCATTCATCTGAGACCTGTCCTCGAGAGGAGCCATTTCTGCAGGTATGAGTTTCCACAGAGTAAAAATTAATCCTCCTGCGAAGATCAATATTACAAGCGCCACATATCTTCTTTTTAAAAATTTGTCAAGTGAATTTTTGTAGATATTATTTAACCTGACAAAAAACTTCTCAGTGAAGTTGTATGCCCTGCTTCTTTTATGATGGGTTTTTAAAAACCTGGTGGAAAGCATCGGGGTCAGCGTCAATGCCACAAAAGATGAAATGGCAACCGCACCGGCAATAACGATACTGAATTCTCGGAAAAGCCTTCCTGTCATCCCCTCCAAAAATACAATAGGAATAAATACCGCCACAAGGGTGATTGTTGTGGCGATGATGGCAAAAAATATCTCATTTGAACCTTTCATCCCGGCCTCTAAGGGTGACATTCCCTGTTCGATCTTGACATAAATATTCTCCATCATCACAATTGCATCATCAACCACAAGTCCGATTGACAAAACAATAGCAAGCAGTGTGAGCACATTTATTGTAAACCCTGCCAGGTACATTATAAAAAATGACCCTACAAGTGCAACAGGTATAACTATGATGGGAATAACCGTTGTGCGCCAGTCACGAAGAAATATAAAAATTATTATGACAACAAGGAAAAATGCCAGGAAGATTGTATTTTTCACTTCCGTGATAGAAGACCGTATATATTTAGTATTATCAAACCCCACATCAATTCCGATATCATCCGGCAGGTCTCTCTTTATAAATTCCAACCTCTCATAGACATCGTCCACGATATCTATATGGTTAGCTCCAGGTTGTGGTATTATAACAGTGGCCACCATAGGGATACCGTTCATTTTCATTATTCCCCTGAGGTCTTGCGGTCCCAGTTCAGCCCTTCCAATGTCGCGCACTCTTATAAGCTGGTCGCCCGATTGTCTTAATATCAGATTATTGAATTCCTCAGGCGTAGTCATTAATCCCAGCGCTCTGATTGTTAACTCTGTTGTGTTTCCCTCTATGCTCCCTGCGGGAAGTTCGACATTTTCCCTGAGGATTGCATTACGCACGTCAAGGGGTGTCATCTGGTATCCTGCAAGCTTGGCAGGGTCAAGCCAGATCCTCATGGCATAGCGTTTTTCACCCCAGATACTGACCGAGCTGACCCCTGAAATAGTCTGAAGCTGTTCCTTAAAAGTAAGTTCTGCAATTTCGGAAAGCTCCAGCAATGATCTTTTAGGGCTTTGGACAGCAATCATCATAATAGGTTCGGCATCAGCATCAGCTTTTGAAACAGTAGGCGGATCACAGTCACGCGGCAAATAACGCTGTGCCTGTGAAACCTTATCACGAACGTCATTAGCTGCCGTCTCAAGGTCAACCGACAGTTCGAACTCCACAGTGATCCGGCTGCGTCCCTGGCTGCTGCTTGAAGTTAATGACCGTATACCCGGGATACCGTTGATAGATTGCTCAAGAGGCTCGCTGATCTGTGTCTCAATAACATCTGAGTTAGCTCCCGGATAGGAGGTATTTACAGATATAACAGGAGGATCGACACTCGGAAACTCCCTGATCCCTAAAAAAGTCATCCCAATAGCTCCGAACAGTATTATAACCAGCGAAAAAACAGTAGCCAGAACAGGCCTTTTTATGCTTAATGATGAAAGACTCATATTATTCGCTTACTAAATTTTTATTTGTAACCAGAGTATCCAGCTGAACGGGAAGCCCGTCCCTCAATTGCAGAATTGCCGTTGTCAGCAACGTATCTCCGAAATCCAGCCCTTCCCTGATCTGGATATGTGATTCTGTCCGTAATCCGGTTTTAACCTTCCTCTCACTTGCTTTGCCATTATTCAATATAAATACTTTTTCCCCTGCCATTTCAGGAATAAGCGCTTCAGAAGGAATTGAAACAGTATTTTTTATTTGTGACAGCTGAGCTCTGACGCTGGCAAAACGACCTGGTTTTAATTCTTCATTTCTGTTTGGGTATAATGCACGTGCCACGATCGTCCTGGTATTCATGTCGACTTTGGGTTCGATTGCATATACTGTTGCTCCGAATGTCTCCGGAATACCATCTATAGTAAAGCTGATGGGAAATCCCGAACTGATCTCTCCTGCATACCTCTCGGCAATAGAAAACTCAACCTTCAGCGGACTTATTTTTACGAGCCTGACTATCTTAGTCTGGGTAGTTGCATAAGCGCCTTCGCTGATCATTCTCAATCCTATGATCCCGTCAAACGGTGCCCGTAATTCTGTTTCGGCAATCCTGGCCTCTAAAAGCATTACATCTGCTTCCAATGCCTGTAGTTCTGTTGCAACCTGATCATAACTCTCACGGCTTATTGCATCCCTGTCGAGGAGCTGCCGCTGCCTGAACTCCCTCTCCTGGGTAAGTTTTAGCTGAGCTTGTAATTTTAAAAGCTGTGCCTGTAAAGGTTTATCATTGATCTTTGCTAGCAACTCTCCCTTTTTTACTCTCCTGCCCTCTTCAAAATAGATCCCTACTACTTTCCCTGAAGTTTCAAATGACAATTCCACCTCTTCATCCGGCAATAATGTGGCAGTACTGTATATCAATTCACTCATGTCGGTCGGCACAAGAACGAAGCCGCTTGCAAGCAGCACCTGCTGACTTCCGGGTCCTCTTGAAGGCGGCATCATCATCAAAGAATCATCACCACTGAAAAAAAAATGTTTATATTTCGGATAAAAAATTATTCCTGCCAGTACCAATACCAGCACAATTGACATTGTTAATCTAAAAACTGTTTTTGTAGCCACGTTCACATTTTTTAAACCCCGCAAAGGGAAATTTTCCTTATAACTTATTTTGACTATTGAAACTTCAAAAGGTTAAATCAAAAACATCATAAAACCTCTGTTTGTTTTAAATAAAATGACAAATATATTATTATTTACGCATTACCGTTACCCCGGGATGTTTGTTTATAAGGGTTGTGGCATGATTGCCTCTGCAGTCATATCCTCCAGTATATACCTTGCAGTTTCCACATTTGTCACATTCTCTGCAGTGAATGTCAGTTTATGGTTCTTCTCCTGCATTCTGCCTTTGGTTCTGCCCTTTTGAACGTACCGGACAATATTCATGAACAATTGCGACTGGTAAAAGGGTGATTGCTGGTCAGATATGAAGTAGCATATCATTTTACTCTCTTTTAAAAGGATCTTCTCCATTCCCAGCTCAATAGCTTTCCATCTAAGTTCAACAATCCCCAGCAGTTCGCGGGTCTCTCCGGGTAATTTACCAAAACGGTCTTCCAGCCCTTTTTGAAATTTCTCAAGTTGCTCTCTGTTCTCAACATTATCCAGTTCACGATAGAGGGCCATCCGCTCCGAACTTCCCGGTATATAGCTTTCCGGTAACAGCAATTCCATATCTGTATCTATCTGGCAATCGCGGGTAAAACTGATATTAATAAATGCCCTGCCCTGCTTTTGGTCCTGATCTTTAAAGAGCTCTTTGAACTCCTCCTGCTTGAGTTCCTGCACTGCTTCATTCAATATACGGTGGTATGTTTCGAAACCTATATCGGCGATAAAACCACTCTGTTCAGCCCCGAGCAGGTTGCCTGCTCCCCTGATATCGAGGTCCTGCATTGCGATATTAAAACCGCTGCCCAGGTCGGAAAATTCCTCTATAGCTTTCAGTCTCCGCCGGGCATCAGGATTTAAAGTCGACAGTGGCGGGGTGATAAGATAACAAAATGCTTTTTTATTAGACCTTCCCACACGGCCCCGCAATTGGTGCAGATCACTTAATCCGTAATTCTGCGCCTGATTTATGATCATTGTATTTGCATTAGGAATGTCGAGTCCTGACTCAATAATAGTTGTAGCAATTAAAACATCATATTTACCATTTATAAAATCGAGCATGGTTTTCTCCAGCTTATGTCCTTCCATTTGTCCGTGCCCCACAGCCAGTGACGCTTCGGGCACGATCCTTTTAACAGCATCCCTTACTTCATAAATATTTTCAATACGGTTATGAATGAAGAAGACCTGGCCATTTCGCCCCAGCTCATACAGAACAGCATCTCTTATCAGCTGATCATTGAAACCGTGTACCTCGGTAATAATAGGATACCTGTTAGGGGGCGGGGTCTGGATAATTGAGAGGTCGCGGGCACCCATAAGTGAGAACTGAAGTGTTCTGGGTATCGGGGTAGCTGTCAGCACAAGTGTATCAACATTGACTTTCAACTGCTTAAGCTTCTCCTTCACGGACACTCCGAACTTCTGTTCTTCATCAACTATCAACAGGCCAAGATCTTTAAATTTCACATCTCTGCTAACCAGCCTGTGAGTTCCGATTAAAATATCAATTTGTCCGGCTTCAAGTTTTTTCAGAGTCTCCCTGATCTCTGAAGCAGATTTGAACCGGCTTATATAAGAGATATTGACCGGAAAATCCTTCAACCTTTCTGAAAATGTCCTGAAATGCTGCAGAGCCAAAATTGTCGTCGGCACAAGCAATGCCACCTGTTTATTATCTGCAACGGCCTTAAAAGCTGCACGCACAGCCACTTCAGTTTTACCAAATCCCACATCTCCGCAAACTAACCTGTCCATTGGCACAGGTTTCTCCATATCCTCTTTCACAGCGGCGGTGGCTTTCTCCTGGTCGGGAGTATCCTCGTAGATAAAAGATGCCTCAAGTTCATTTTGCAGGTATGTATCCGGAGCAAAAGCAAATCCGTTTTCTGCCATCCTCAGTGCATAGAGTGATATCAGCTCCTTAGCTATATCCTTTACCTTCGCTTTGGTTCTGTTCTTCATTCTCTGCCAGGCACCGGTTCCTAACTGGTTAAGAGCAGGTTCGCTACCCTCCCTGCCCTTATATTTTGTAATCCGGTGAAGTGAATGGATATTGACCAGCAGGGAGTCATTGTTTTTATATACCAGCCGTATTGCTTCCTGCATTTTTCCATTTATCTCTGTATGGACAAGTCCTGCAAATTTTCCAATACCATGGTCAATATGAACAACATAATCACCCGGATGAAGCTTGTTCAGATCAGCAAGTGACACTGCTTCGCGCCTGACTTTATATGACTGCAGCTTATAGCGGTGGTAGCGCTCAAAAATCTGATGATCAGTATAGCAGCAAATTTTCAGGTCATTATCAACAAAACCCTCATTAAGAGTAAAGCTGACAGGTTTGAACTGAACTTCTGCTTTAATATCATGAAAAATAACCTGAAGCCTCTCAATTTGCTTTTGCTGGTTTGACAGCAGAAATAACTTATATCCTGAATTTTGGTATTCCTCCATGTTTTTACCGAGAAAATCAAAGTTCCTGTGAAAAACCGGCTGGCGGGAATTAGAAAATTTAAATGCAGTACCCGGTTCAAACAGAAGGTCTGAGCCCCAGTCGCAAACAGTGCATTTCTCAAGGTTTCTTATTAATTCATCGCCCGACACTAACATCTCAGTCGGGTCAGTTACGGACTCTTCAGACAGGACAGTATCTTTAAAAATATTATTTACCTCATAAACAAACCTGTTCAGATCGTTTCCAAGATAAATTGTTTGTCCGGGAATAAAAACGGGCAAAGATACACGCTCTCCCTCCATTTTGTCATTCTGTGTATTGGGAACGATCGTTACAATTTCTAAAGACTCGCTGGATATCTGGGTATCAATATCAAATTTTCTCATTGACTCAACAACATCTCCGAAAAAATCGAGTCGGAACGGAATATCAGTTGAATAGGAAAAAATATCTACAATACTCCCTCTTACTGCAAATTGACCGGGCGAATAAACAAAATCCACCCTGTCGAATCCAAATTCATTCAGGAATTCAATTATAAAAGATATGGATATCTTGTCCCCCACACTGACTTTGAGTCTGTTTTTTTCGAGGTCAGCGGGTGAAATCACTCTTTCGGCCAATGCCTCCGGGTATGTTACTATTATTGACGGGGAATTACTTTCAGTTATCCGGTTAAGGGTTTCTGTTCGTTGAACAATATTCTCCTGTTCAGGTCTCCCGTATTGAATTGATCTTTTAAAAGATGAGGGAAAAAAAAGAGTGAAATCTTTTAATCCAAGGTTGTCGAGGTCGTCATAGAAATATGCTGCCCCTTCGCGGTCATCTGCCATAATGACCATAGAACGCAAAGTTTTTTTAAAAAGAACAGCTGCAAGAACAGATTTAGCAGAGCCAACGATCCCCTTCAGGTGAATCTTTTCACCGGGAGGGGCTTTCAGCATCCCGGCAATTTCAGGAAGATGCTTATGCCCGTAAAAATATTTCAGAAATTCTTCAGGTTTCAATTTTTCACCCTGGTATTTAAAGGTCTTATTTCAACCATTAAATGCTTTTTAGGTATAACCTCATCCTTTTTCACATTCAGCCTTACTATTTCACCGTCGAATGGCATCCGCACCTGATTTTGCATCTTCATTGCTTCGAGCAGCAATATTGTCTCACCCTCCTTAACTGTATCTTTTGGTTTAACAAAAATATCTATTACAGTGCCGGGGATAAAAGAGTATAATTTATTTGGGTCGGGTGCCTGCCAGTTAACACGATTGTTAAATTTCGCGGTATATGTGGTCTTATAGACTGAACCTTCTATTATCAGGTTTTTAAGCTCTTGCTCTTCACTCATAAAAAACAGTTTATGTGAATTTAACTTCGTTAAAATTTAAAATTTTATATGATCAAAATAAAAAATTTTCAATGGTATCTCCCATATATTTTAATCATACCCTTATGTGATTTTACAATCAAGCTCGTTTCATAACTGCTTATTTATAAAAAATTAGCAAAAAAGTCACTGCTGACGAGAATATTATATATCACATTTTAAAACGGCGGAATACCATGTTTTTTATCCGGAAGAAAGACATTCTTATTTTCAGAAACCTTTAATCCGTGAAGTATTCTGCCCCGTGTCTCTTTCGGTTCAATAACCTCATCTATATATCCCTGTGCAGCTGCCACATATGGATTTGCAAATTTTTCCTTATACTCCTGTATCTTTTGCTGGCGCACTTTATCGGGATTCTCTGCTTCTGAGATCTCTTTACGGAATACAATATTTGCAGCACCCTCAGGCCCCATAACTGCTATTTCTGCAGTTGGCCATGCAAAGACGAAATCGGCACGCAGATGTCTGGAGTTCATAGCGATATACCCACCTCCGTAAGCCTTTCTTATAATCACTGTGATTTTGGGCACAGTGGCTTCACTGTATGCATATAAAATTTTTGCTCCGTGCCTTATCACCCCTGCATGTTCCTGGTCTACTCCGGGAAGATACCCCGGCAGGTCTTCAAGAGTGACAATAGGAACATTAAAAGCATCGCAGTATCTGATAAAACGTGCTGCTTTATCAGAGCTGTCAGTATCAAGCACCCCGGCCAGTACCATAGGCTGGTTGGCGACAAATCCGACGGTTTCACCATCCATTCTGCCAAAACCTATAATAATATTTGGGGCAAAGTGCTCCATGATTTCAAAAAATTCTGAATTGTCAGTGATTGATTTGATTATTTCCCTCATATCATAAGGAATACGGGGGTCGGCCGGTACGATATCGTCAATTTTCCTTCCTTTGCGTGGAAGTTTGGGCGGGAAAGGCATCGCTTTGGAAAGGTTATTTCGCGGAATATAGCTGATCAGTTTTTTGATCTGTTCAAAACATTCCTGTTCGGTGGAAGCATAGAAGTGTGCATTACCTGTGATTTCGGCATGGACTTTAGCTCCTCCGAGCTCTTCCATACTTATCTCTTCACCAAGCACTGACTTGATAACACCCGGACCGGTAA
>CAZBWK010000045.1:0-32191 GCA_964495655.1 uncultured Prolixibacteraceae bacterium
GGCGGATAGCTGATACTCAACACCTCCTGAAAAAACATTTTTTACATTCCCTGCCTCCTGATAGTAAGCCCCGCTTGATGCCGGCTGCCAGATTATCCAGTTATCTATTTTCGAGATAAATGAGGTGATCTCATTCTTCACAGCTACTCTTCCCAAATTAAAATCACCCGACATGGTAATGTCTCCTGAATACCCATCCTCAGGCAAAAGGCCCGGATTTCCCCCCGGGAACCAGTAGAGGTCATTCAGGGCCGGTTTATGATAATTCCTGCCGGCGTTAAACATCAATATTAACGGCAGATGACTGCTGAGCTGCCACTCAGCGCCTACAGCAGGTATTAAGTAAATAAAGTGGCGGTCATAAAATTCAGAGCGTATAAGGGCAAAACCACTCAGGCGATCGGAGGGCCTTAACCGGATACTCATCATGACACCCCCTTCAAACCGGTCCTGCTTATAACCGTTGCCCTTTACCTGGTCGGCTGCTTCAACATTGTGATAATTAGCATTAAGTACAGCAGAAACATAATGGTTTGCATCTATTGGTTTATTGATCCTTAAATAATTAAAAAAACTGGTCTCCCTGCTTTCAGAATTTTCATTTACAAATTTAAATTCCGGCGTTGCGCGATAGTAGTCAAGACTCCCTGAATTAAATCCTGTAAAAAACTGGTAATTAATTTTTTCTGTATACTTTTTCCACTCAACCTGACCTCTGTACTGTTCGTCATTAAGATATTCCTCCCTCTCGCTTCCTTCATATGACATAAGCTGGGGAAGATTACGCCTGGTATCCTGGTACCAGAACCTCAGGGTTACTATATTATCAGCAGGACCTCTGAAATAGATCTCCTGCAGCAATCCTGTTTTAGAATAATCTGCATTTTTTAATGTGTCTTTACGGTGAGGTATTACCCCGCTGTTATAAAAAGTAAAATTATTTTGCGATGACTCATTAAAAAGTCTGGTGTTCATGCTGATCCTGCTGCTTCCCAGATGCAGTTTAAAAAATGCTTTCCCTGTATTGAAAGACCCTCTTTCCATCAGAGCATTGATCTTAAATTCAGACGACCAGTCGGGATTATTTACCATATTTATGCTTCCCCCTAAAGCGCCGCTCCCGTTGATCATTGAGCTGCTCCCATGAAGAAGATAAACATCGTCGGTAAAAAAGACAGGCAGCAATGACAAGTCTGCCATTCCCCGCATCGGAGAATTTAAAGTCATTCCATTCCATAAAACCTGGGTATGAGTTGATGAAGTGCCCCTGAAGCTTGCAGCAGCAGGAGAACCCCGGCCGTATGACTTAATAAAAACCGGCGAGAATCCTGATATAAGCTCCGACATATCTGTTGTCAGTCTGTTTGCCCTTGCCATAGAATCGGTACGGGTAACCTTAACTCCGGCCTCCTCTATTCTTCCTGAAGCAACTACCCTGATCTCCCTGACATTGATTGTATCGGTTATCTCCTGTCCGTGCGACCTTACAGTAACCAACATGCAAACAGCAAAAAGATATGAAACAGGCATCTTCATTTTTTGATCAGCTTATAAGTTTCTCTTTTACTTTCACTGGTAATAACCAGTATATACGAGCCGGTGACAAAATGACCTGTTCTCATTTCGTATACAGAAGCCTGACTGCTTTCATTTATAAGTATCCTCCCTGACTGGTCAGTAAGGGTGACTGAAAACAGCTCTGCTCCGTCACCTTTCACTGTCAGTAGATCATTAAACGGATTCGGATAGACACTGAAGCTGCCTGTTTTTTGGTATATATCAGCCATACCTGTTGTAACACTCTTCAATAACAGAACTGCACTGTTTCCCGAAGAGATAACCAAAGGCAGGCTGTTCCCGGCTAAAAAAACAGCAATCCCGTTTTCTCCTGTGTAATAAACAGAGCTGCCATCGCTGATCTCACCATTTACCACCGGTAAAAATTCCGATTCTGTGACTACTCCATCCTCATATTTACACTCAGCCTCTTCCAGCAACAACTCAATCTCCTCATTTTCTGAAGCGGTATCTTTGTCCGCAAGCAGCCGCCTGTATAACCATGGGTTTGTAATATCATATACATTATATAAATCGACAGTGTCGCCATCGGCAATTGGGATATCATCGAATGAATTCACATAATGCCTGCCATTCAAACGGGCTATCCATGCCCTGGCAAATATTTCAGGATCGGTTCTACCTCCCCAGCCATATATGAACAATCCTTCATCTTCAACTGAATATAAATAGAGGTTCCCTCCTGCATTTTCATCATCAAGGAAGGTAAAGTTGACACCCGCCTTTTGAAGTCCCGCCGCAAGGGCATGGAACAAAGTAAGCCTGTCAATCACTGAGTAGTCGTTATTACGCTCTTTTACCAGCCTGTTCAGATCAGCATACCCGGCTTCGACCCACTGGAATGGCAGGAGATTTTCATCTTCAGTTTTCACTGACATATAAATTTTCATCTTTCCGTCAGGATGATTGACCCTTACCTGAACAGATCCTTCAACTGAAAAATTATCAATAAAGCACTTCACTGTTGTTTCACCGGGATCAATTGCAATAAAAAAGCAGCTGTTGCCAGATGTTACCACTTTACCTACGAGGGTGTCTGACGATTCAAATCTGACAGGAATATCCAATGATGCTCCCAGGTTATCATACACTGCAGCCGATAATAAAACTGTATCCCCGGGGAAAAGAGCCGACAGATCAGTTTTTATTTCAATGGAAGCGGGCTCCACTACGTCAATGACCGCAGTATAGGTTGTATCACCGGCAGACAGGCTTATTTGCGCACTCCCTGTGCTCCAGGCGCTAACAAGGCCTTCATCGTTTACTGTCAGCACACTTTCATTATCTGAAGAATAATTGATCTCCCTCACCTTTTTCCGGCCACTTTCAAACCAGCAGGACTCCAGTTTCATCTGACTACCTGCAATTAGCTTGTCAGGATGAGGATATACAACAAGTAAGTTCTGTTTCCCTGATATACCGGTCACGGGATCCACAGCAGCAATCCACGACACCTCTGATGATATCTCTCCCAGCCAGCCCGCTGAAGTCATGCTTCCGGAAACTATCTTAACAAAATTTATATAATCCAGTTCGACATAGTTCCCGTCACTATCCACTGCCCAGGAGATATCGACAGGGTCTCCGCCTGACCCTTCCACTGACGCGGTATATGGATTATCCGGCAGGTTCAGGTTTATATTATCCTTCGGGGGACGGCAGTCTGCGTATCCAAATGCAGGAGGTGTGATCTTTATTTCCGCAGGATTCGAGCTGTCGACCGTAATGCTCAGCAAGGTACCTGAGAAGGTTACCGAGTCACGGGGATAATCAGGAAAATATTCAGGAGAAGGATAATACTCCTGGAGGTTGAAATCATTGGCTTTAATGGTTCCTGACCGGCCTTTGTTATCATACCATAAGACATCGCGTGATCCGGTTTTTACATAAGTGACCTTATAATCCCTGACGGTTCCTGAATGGTAATAATTACTTCCGGCAATTTCATACCATACATCATCAGGCAATCCGTTCCCATTATCATCTTTCATTACCCATATCACTCCCGGTTCAGACGAACCGGCAAAGGCGTTCCCAAAAACGGTAAAATCTATTCCATAGGGATTATCAGGATGGTTCAGGCAGTCTTCCCTGAATTTAAGTACGATATATCCCCCAAAATTTCCAAGTGACACCAGGGATTCCTGATTTTCATTCAGAGCCCCTGCTGCATCAGGAGTTCCTACAATTCCGACATTAATAAACTGCCCGGGGGCGGGCATATACTCAACAACGCTAAACAGGTCATTACCTGCACTTTGTGAACGACCACACAAAGAAGCTGTTAAAAGAATAATTAAAAAAATACTCTGTTTCATTCCCCTGTAATTATTAAAATATGGGGAAATAATTGGGCAGGTATAATACCGGCGCTCTTATTCCCGAAAGCTTTTTGAAAATGGCAGGTCTTCTGGCTTGCCCCGATTAACGGCTGCCTTCCCGTCCTGACAACTTTCAGGACAGTGGCTGAGAATGCCGTCAACATGAAAGGCTTACAGCTGCGGGTACAGCTCCGGATTTAAACCGGATTCCCTAATAGTAAACCATTTTCACTACAAGTATAATAAATATGTTACTTATTCCTGTAAAATTTCTCCGGTAATTTTAAGGCTCTTAATATTAAAAACAAACCTGCAAGTATGAATGGCACACTAAGCCATTGTCCCATGTTAAGAGCCATATCAGCTTCAAAAGCCTCCTGGTCTTCCTTAATGAATTCAATTAAGAACCTTGCTAAGAATATAAACACAAAAAAGACCCCTGTCAGCAATCCCTCACGGTTCTTTGCCCGTGTGCGCCGGTAGAGGAACATTAAAACAGCAAATGAGAAGAGGTATGCAAGAGCTTCATAGATCTGAGTCGGATGTTTGGCAATGGTCTCCCCGTTACGTTCAAAGATAAATCCCCAGGGCAGGCTGGTCTGAACACCGTAAATTTCTGAATTCATCAGGTTACCCATCCTGATAAAAGCTCCCACGAGTGCAGTGGGTACAACAATCCTGTCTATCGTCCATAGCACATTACGTTTAGTGACCAGCCGGGAATATAGCAACATAGCTATTATGATACCTATTGCACCTCCGTGACTTGCGAGTCCGCCATGCCACACCTTTAGGATCTCTCCCGGATGTTGCGAGTAATAATCCCATCCGTAAAAAAACACGTGGCCCAGTCGTGCGCCAACAATAGTTGCAATAATAATATACATAAAGAGAGTATCAATCCATTTCTGGTTTACCTTTTCTGAGAGGAACATCCTCTCGCCTATATAGTATCCTATAAGGAAGCCTGTTGCGAAGAGGAGGCCATACCATCTGACTGACAGGGGGCCTAAATTAAATATTTCGGGACTTACATTCCAATGAATAAAACTGATTAAACTTATCATCATACTGTTTTTAGTTTGGCAATTTAGCGATCACTATAATCCTCTGCCATGACAATGTTTATATTTCTTTCCACTGCCACACGGGCACAGATCATTGCGTCCAACTTTTTTCTCTACCCTTACAGGCTGGGGCCTTGACTTTTCCTGTGTCTGTGTTGCAGCCCCTTTCATCGGGTTTTCCACGCCAGGCAGATCCGATTTCTGAGTTTTATAACGGCTCAGGTCGGTTCTTTTTCTTGCCTCTGCATTTCTTACCTGGTCCGGACTCTGAATTGGTATGTGCCCCTTCATTAAGGTCGAGACCACATTCTTGTTAACAGTGGTCAGCATCACTTTAAAAAGGTTGAACGACTCAAACTTATAGATCAGCAAGGGGTCTTTTTGTTCATAGGTGGCATTCTGCACCGACTGCTTCAGGTCATCCATCTCCCGCAGCTGCTCTTTCCATGCCTCATCAATTGTGTTCAGCACAATCTGTTTCTGATATGATTTTACCAGTTCCTTTCCTTTATTCTGGTATGCTTTCTCAAGACTACAAATAATCTGAAATATCCGTTTGCCGTCTGAGATGGGAACAACAATATTTTTGTATACCTGGGATTTTGTTTCATACACATTTTTGATCACGGGATATGCCTGTTTAGCAATGGCCTCTACTTTCCGGTTATATCCCTCTATCATCTTTCCATAGATCTGCTGCGTGATCTCACCAACACTCATTTTTTTGAAATCTTCCTCCGCCACAGGTGATTCCATAGACAGGAGCCTCAACAACTCTATGTTAAAATCTTCGAACTGGTCAGTGCCATAATATTCATTCACCAGCTCTTCCACGGAATCGTACATCATATTAAGCATATCCATATCAAGCCGTTCGCCGAACAGTGCATGCCTCCGTTTTTTATATATGACCTCCCGCTGTGAGTTCATTACGTCGTCGTACTCCAAAAGCCGTTTACGTATACCAAAGTTATTCTCTTCAACCTTTTTCTGTGCCCGTTCAATCGACTTAGAGATCATTGAATGTTGTATAACCTCACCCTCTTTAAGTCCGAGCCTGTCCATTATCCCCGATATTCTTTCAGATCCGAACAACCTCATAAGATCGTCTTCCAGAGAAACATAAAACTGTGAAGAACCCGGGTCTCCCTGTCTTCCGGCCCTGCCCCTGAGCTGTCTGTCAACTCTTCGCGAATCATGCCGCTCTGTGCCGACAATAGCGAGTCCGCCTGCTTTTTTCACCTCCGGCGTTAACTTTATGTCAGTACCCCGGCCTGCCATATTTGTTGCAATAGTAACAGTTCCGGAGCGGCCCGCTTCGGCTACGATCTCTGCTTCCCTGGCATGCAGTTTGGCATTTAGCACATTATGCTTTATCCCTCTTATCTTCAGCATACGGCTCAGCAACTCGGAAATCTCGACAGAAGTGGTGCCCACTAGAACAGGCCTGCCTGCTTTATGAAGGCTTACTATCTCGTCGATAACAGAATTGTATTTTTCCCGCTTTGTCTTAAATACCATATCTTCGCGGTCATCTCTGACAACAGGCTGATTAGTGGGAATGACAACCACTTCCAGCTTGTATATATCCCAGAACTCGCCTGCCTCTGTTTCGGCAGTACCTGTCATACCGGCAAGCTTATGATACATCCTGAAGTAATTCTGCAATGTAATGGTGGCGAATGTCTGTGTAGCCGCTTCGACTTTCACATGCTCCTTG
The DNA here is from genome assembly GCA_964495655.1 of uncultured Prolixibacteraceae bacterium. Lineage (GTDB taxonomy): Bacteria > Bacteroidota > Bacteroidia > Bacteroidales > Prolixibacteraceae > JAAYJR01. The sequence continues at coordinate 6,687 of CAZBWK010000045.1, forward strand.
GCTTCGATAGCCTGATGCAAACCATCAGAGTATCTGCGCCCTTCCATTATACGTCCGGTCTGTTCATCAACAATCTTAACCTTATTGTCGATAACAACATACTCCACATCTTTTTCAAACATGGTATATGCCTTCAACAACTGGTTAATGGTGTGCAACCTTTCGGACTTTACCGAGTAGTCCTGGATCAGCTTGTCTTTTTTCTCCAGCAGCTCATCATGATTGAGTGTTGAGTTTTCGAGTTCCGCGATCTTGGCTCCCATATCAGGCAACACAAAGAAATCAGGATCATCAAATCCGCCTGAAATAAGATCAATACCTTTATCGGTAAGTTCTACCGAATTCAGTTTTTCTTCAATAATGAAAAAGAGCGGATCTGTTACAATATGCATATTTTTATTATTCTCCTGCATATAAAAATTCTCAGTTTTTTGCATGATCGCTTTCATACCTTCCTCACTGAGAAATTTTATCAGGGACTTATTCCTGGGCAGTCCCTTATGTGCTCTCAATAATAAAAGTCCTCCCTCTTTCTTCTCCTCTTCGGTTGCATTTTCTTTGGTCAGTAAATGCTTAGCCTCAATAAAAATCCTGTTTACCAGGTCTCTCTGCGCCTTGTGCAACCGCTCAACATAACCCTTAAGTTCCTCAAACTGCTGGAGTTCCCCTTTTGCAACAGGACCAGATATTATCAGAGGAGTACGGGCATCATCGATCAAAACCGAATCGACCTCATCCACAATAGCATAATGGTGTTTTCTCTGAACGAGATCTTCCGGATTTATTGCCATATTATCGCGCAGGTAATCAAAACCGAACTCATTATTTGTTCCGTATGTAATATCAGCATAATAAGCCTTCCTGCGAGGTTCTGAATTTGGCTGATGCTTATCTATGCAATCCACGGTAAGGCCGTGAAACTCATATATCGGACCCATCCATTCGGCATCACGCTTTGACAGGTAATCATTAACTGTAACTATATGCACCCCCCTTCCCGCAAGAGCATTCAGGAAAACAGGCAGTGTAGCCACAAGGGTTTTCCCTTCGCCTGTTGCCATCTCTGCGATCTTTCCCTGATGAAGCACTATTCCTCCAATCAGCTGAACATCATAATGTACCATATCCCAGGTGATAAGGTTACCACCTGCGACCCAGCTGTTTTTCCAAATTGCCTTATCTTCTTTGATGATTATACTTTCACGGTGTGAAGCCAGATCTTTATCATAGTCCCTGGCTGTTACAACAACCTCCCTGTTCTTAAAAAATCTCCCGGCTGTCTCTTTGACTATCGCAAACGCAGTTGGAAGAATCTCATTGAGGACTTCCTCAATCTTCACATATATGTTCTCCTCAAGTTTATCAATCTGTGTATAGAGAGCTTCACTCTCTGTAATATCAATATCTTCAGCCTGAGCTGTCAGCTCTGCAATCTGTTCTTCCTCCTTTTTGATAAAATTTTTAACAACCTCCCGGAGTTTATCAGTTTCATCACGAAGTTCATCATTCGAAAAAGACTTCAGGCGGTGGTGTTCATTTTTTACCTTCTCAAGCAGAGGTGTAATCTCTTTGATATCCCTTTCTGACTTATTCCCTAAAATTTTACTCAGTATTTTGGTTACCAATGCCATTGTTTGTTCTTTTAATTTTAAATACCACTGCAAATTTAGTCAAATGGTCAGGGCAAAAAAATTATTATTATAATTATCAGATAGATTTTTTAGCGGCAGCCTTTTCTGCCTTCTCAATAATTTTATCCACAGATACCGGTTTGCCTCCTTTTGCTTTACTCAGATCGGCTGCCTCCATGAATGCCATTATCTCGACAGTCTCCCGGGAATCAAATGGCAAAGTTCCGGTATTGAAATACTTAACAATCTCTTCAAGAAGAGGATTATAACCGGCATATTGTCCAAGTTCAACTATCTCTTTTTCTGTATACACCCTGCCTCCATAGCCTGACTTGCCTTCGCGGATACCCCTGAAGGTCCCTATCCTGTTATCATTCCAGATACCAACCACCACATCCGCACCCGGCGAGAATGCCCTGGTGACAGTTTTACAACCGGTTCCCATAACTGTAAAAAGAGTCTCAACACCATGGATGCCATACCAGAAAAGATCAGGGTGCGTCTCCTCCAGAGATGCGGGGCTATATGTTTCAGCGCCAAGTACTTTTCCTTTTTCACCACTTTTCAGCTGATCAACTCCGTTAATATATCTTAACGATGAGGCTGAAAAAACAGGCACACCATATTTTTCGGAGGCTCTGAATATTGCAATGCCGTCGGCTAATGAGGCTGCCATAGGTTTATCAATAAACATACGTTTCCCGGCTTTCAAAACAGGAAGCGCCTGCTCCAGATGCCGGCGTCCGTCATTAGTCTCAAGCAGTATAACATCCACCTTCTCTATCAGTTCGTCTAATGATGCGGTAATTTCCACTCCCATCTCTTTAACCTGCTCTGTGTACCCTTCAATCCTGTCAACACTTGATTTAATATCCAGGCTGCCTTTAGGATATGCGGCAACCACTTTGTAATCACTGTATTTATCACCAACATCGGATGAATTCAACGTTTTGGTAAATGCAATACTATGTGATGTATCAAGTCCGATGATACCCACCCTGCGGCCTGCACGGGCATTGAAACTTTCTATGAGAGATGGCGCTGTATAAATACCAATACCGGATATTGCACCTGACTTAATAAAATTTCTTCTGTCGATCATTTGTGTAAATTTTAAATTTTTAATATAAATACCTGATTAATTTACGGTTTCAAAAAATGTCTGAAAAACTGGTATATCTGTTCATTTGACAACTCATTCGGGGAGTGTTCAATCCGGTTGGCCATAGCCACACGGTTGTCGAAGCCCAGCAGCTTATTGACAGCAATACTGTGATTAAGGGCTTTCCACCGTGAAGGTGGATCTTCCGAGCCCCCCGACACCATGAACGGCCTCGGCGCCATCAAAGCATGGAGATCAGTCAGGTCAAAACCTTTTTTTGTCATCTCCGGATATAATCCCTTTGCAGGATTATCGGCAGTAATAAGTCCCCGTGGCCTCCAGGGCTTTTTATGATACCCCAGATACCAAGGTTCCCAGTAATTTACAGAGGGCCTGGCTTCATCAAATACAATCCCCGGGTCTGACCAGGCAGCACAGGCAAATTTTTCATAGAGACAGGAGGCAAACATAGCCCATTTACCTCCGAATGAATGTCCTGTTATACCAATCCTTGCTGAATCCACTTCAGGCACTTTGGCCAGAACATGCCAGGCATTGGCAGCTGCATAACCAAGCATTGACAATGGCTGAACCTTTGCATCATCAAGAGAGGGGTAATAGAGCGAATAGGTTCTCTCCTTTGTTGCTTCGGCAGTACCAATCGACAGGGTGACAAATCCCTGTTTTGCAAGCTGATAAGCAAAATCGCGGTATGGACTCCCCTGCCCTATGGCTGTTTCCGGCTCATAATAAACTGTAATGACAGCCGGTTTTTGTCCCTCTCCAGCCGGCACAAGAAGATAACCTTCCGTTCTTTCGCCCGGCATCCAGTTAAATTTAACCCTGTACTGTGTAAAATTTTCCCGCCTGACAGAATCAAGGAATTCAAGTTCCTGATCTGTTATCAGTTCCGGCCAACTGCCCATCATACCATGCCAGGTTTCCAGTATCTCACTCCTCCTCTCAGCCCATTCAGCGGAGGTTTTGACTTCCCGTCCGTCATAAAACTTCAAAGGTGAACGGAAATGACCGTAATCATCTTTATACTCAGCCGGGGGTTGAAAAAACCGGGAAAAATATTCCGGGCCTCTCCTCCCCGGTTTATTATAATCTTCACCGTTAAGGCTTGACACAACAGAAGTCATCCATGCTTCAAGCTGGTCTGACATTTCTTTCACTTCTCTGCTGTTGATATTGGCAATATCATCCTTTTCGCCGGGATCCTTTTCCAGGTCATAGAGTTCAAGCTTCACATCATTGTCACCGTCACAAATCCTATGAAGTTTATATGGCCAGTCAAGCCAGGCAGCATGGCCTGGCAATGTGTCGGAGGGATATAATTTTACTATTCTGCCGGCATCTAACTGCAAGTCCGGATGGCCGTTATAACCCATATCCCCCCAACCCTGATCATCAGCAAGGACAACTATTATGTTGGGGCGCAGGGTGTCATCCTTTTTGCTGATACAACCTGCCAGTACCAGTACAATTACTGCTGTTATCAGCTGCAATAAATTCTTGTAATTACACATTTTGCTGGATATAAGTAATTTAAAAATAAAAATTCCAATTATGCTCTAATGGGTATCAGTCCCTCGTATTACCTTTCTGATTTTTATCAAAACAACTAAATCTAATGTGTTGCAATTTACTAATAAAGATTTAAAAATTACAGAAGAACCAAATTAAGATAAGTTTTGGAATGTCTGATTTTTATGTCAAAGTAATGATCAAAAGTTCTAATGATTTCATACTTTTATAATTTATTAATCAAATTTAAGTGAAACGAAAAACATATTGTAAAATGGAGTTGGCAGGAGAGTGATATGTTCGGACAATTCAGCGAATCAAAATCCATCTTCGCCCTCGATATAGAAACGGGTAATTTGTTGTGGGAGTATAAATCTGATAACTCAATAAGGCATAATACAATTTCTATCGGTAATGATAAAGTTTATTTAATAGACAGGCCTTTGGCAGAAACTGACCATATAAACAGAGGTGAAAAGGAAGAACCTTTAAAGCCCGGAAACCTGGTTGCCCTGGATGCAAAAACCGGCAATATGATCTGGGAGGCGCCTACAAGGCAAAATCTGCCCGATAATTATTCAAGTTCAAGCCGGGCGAGGCCATTAGTCAATGATAGTATTATATTTGCAGAGCCGGAAACCTTTGACCTTTTTTCAGGCAGGGTTCTGGACAATAATTTTGAACGTTCTTACGGTTGCGGAATAATATCGGGTTCAAAAAAGATGCTGCTTTTCAGGTCAGCCACAGTAGGTTATTACCTGTTTGATGATATAGATTCAGGTATTCATAACTACGGAGGAATCAGGCCGGGGTGCTGGATCAATATGATACCCGCCGGCGGACTTGTACTGATGCCTGATGCGACAAACAGGTGTGACTGCAGTTATCTGATAAAATCGTGGATTGCCCTGAAACCGGAAAAAAATTATAGACAAGAAAGTCAAACACATTAATTCTTATTTTAATGACAGTAAAAATAAAATTTTGCCTGCTGTGCCTGCTTAGTTATATATTAAGCAGTCATTATCTCAATGCACAGCAACAATATGAACTCAAAGGGTATGTTTATGATCATGAAACTAACGAACCCGTCCCTAATGCCAATATAATCATTAAGGGAACAAAATCCGGAACCAGCTCGGATGCTGAAGGATCATTTGTGCTATTAGCAGGACCAGGGAAACAGATAATCAGGTTTACATCTGTAGGCTATGCAGAGAAGGAGTTACAAATAGAGGTTCCTGCAGACAATTACCGAATTCTCAGAATAGGTATGACTCCCCAAAAAATAGGTATTGAAAGCGTTGATGTATTTGGCCGGATGTACCCGGCAGGAAGGGATACTTCTATCAACAGGCTGCCGGTATCTATAATGCCGGCCATCACAAAGATTGAGGCAGCCGATATTGAAAAACAGGGAGCTGTGACCCTGGTCGATGCAGTAAAATATGTACCCGGAGGGTGGACAGAGACCAGGGGACGCAAAACAAAACAATTCTTTTCGGTAAGGGGACAGAAATATCCATATCCTAATTATTCGATTGATGGCATCTGGCAAAAGGAGTTTGAGGAGACAGGGTATTTCTTTTCAGCCCTGGATATTGAATCGATAGAGATTGTCCGCTCATCCAGCGCCCTGGTCAAAGGTTTGTCCGGCCTTACAGGTGTTGTAGATGTAAAAACAAAAAAACCTGAAAGAGAGGATGTTTCACTTATAGCCAAATATGGTGAACTCAATAACTACACTGCAAAACTGCAATATGGAAATAAAATAGAAGATCTTTCATTCAACGCTGCTGCAACTCTTTTTGGCACAGACGGGCCACCAGACAGGAACGGAAGAGAGAGAATAGCAAACTTTCACGGTAACATTAACTGGAAAATTAACAACAGATTGAATTTGTTTGCAGGGGCAACTTACATTCACGGTTCACGTGAATTTGTTAACATTATTGAACCGGGAGCTCCTAATATAGCAAACAGGGAAGAAAAATATGACCCGCTGAGTACAGTGGTTACCTATATGAAAGCGGAATACAAAGGGAATAAAGGCTCCAGGACTGAACTACAGGCAAATTTCACCCACAGAGATGCTGATCATTCAAACTATAATATTGCTCAGGAATCCACAACAATTACGGGGGAGAAGGATTGGGAGTATGGATTTAACGTACTGCACAGTCAGCCTCTGAGCCAGTCTAACACATTGCGTTTTGGAGGATTATACAACCATTGGGAGGCGCCCGGCGGCAAACGCTATTATGTGGGTCGCAGCTGCAATGTGCATACCTGGTCGGGGGTAATTGCTGACGAACACAAAACCGGCAGGTTCCTGTTTGATGCAGGATTCCGGTTAATTGGCGGATATATAGTTGAATGGGGCGGATTCGGGATCGAAGGAAGCGCCTCCGGTTTTCAGAATGTTGAACCAATAGAGAATGAAGCTGCTCCCGTTGAATGGCAATCTGCATTTGGAGTAACTTATCTTTTATCCGGCTCCCTGTCGGCACATTACAATTTTTCGGGCGGAACTATAGCGCCCCGGAAAGGCAGCCTGACCGGGGAAGGTGTTACCCCGGAAACAGAGGGGCGGTTTCAGCATGATCTCGGACTGCGATATAAGTGCCCGAGGAATAATGAATTTTCGATAAGCGCTTTTCATACAACAAGAACAAACTCTATCGATTACAGCGGAAGTACAGTCATAACCGACAATGATATGGTTCTGGAACTCTATGAAAACCTCGACAGGCAAAGCTATGGCATTGAGTTATCGACTAAGATAAATGTGCCTTCTCTCCACAGCTCTCTGTTTGCCAACGGAATGGTTATGAAAGGCAAAAAAGAATCAGGGTCTGACATGGCCGGTGACAACCAGCTTCCTAAGGTAATTTTAAACTCAGGACTGTATTATGACTATTCAGGGATTGATGCCAACCTGTTTGTGCATTATACAGGGCCATATACAAACAACAGGTTTGTCAATCCGGCCTGGGTTGCACAAAATGGTGACTTCCCTCTTGGTGACTTTGTATCTCTTGATGCTACAGCCGGATATACCTTTAAAGGGAAATTTTCAAAAAGAATATTTGCAGAAGTTAAAAATATCCTTGATAAAAAATATTATACAGTGGCAGGATATCCTGATGTTGGAAGATTGTTTCAGTTTGGTATCAGGATCAATTAGCAGGCCAGTCCGTTCGCTGAAAGCGAACGGCAAGGGATAAGGCACTGTTGTAACTAACTACCCTCTATCCATTGCCGTCGGCTTCAGCCGACGGGTTTATTAAATTGACTGTCTCAACTATCTCCTCCCCTTTTCTGATAGCTTCCAGATTAAGGGGTATAAGCTTATGATACCTTTCAGGTAGTGATTTTTCCAGTCCTTTTTCGACATTATCCGGCTTCAGGATCGGCTTAACTTTAAGATAGCTTCCCAGCATTATCATATTAAAAACCCTGGGATTGCCCATTTCAGATGCTGTTTGGGTGCCTTTGACCTTAAAAATATTGATATCCTTTCTTGTCGGCGGGTTTGAAATACCATTAGGATCATACAACAGATTTCCTCCCGGCTTAACGCAATCCTCAAACTTTTTCAAACTTTGCTGGTTCAGGATGATAGCTGTATCAAACATATTCAAGACAGGAGAACTTATTCTCTGGTCACTTATGATAACCGTCACATTGGCAGTTCCTCCCCTCATTTCCGGTCCGTAAGAAGGAAACCATGTTACCTCTTTATCTTCCATTATTCCTGAGTAGGCGAGTATTTTTCCCATTGACAACACACCCTGGCCTCCAAATCCTGCAATTAATATTTCCTCTGTCATGATAACTCAATTAAATTTAAGAAACAGGGTTCCCCTTTTCACTGTCTTTAAGGTCTCCCAACGGATAATATGGGAACATGTTCTCTTCCATCCATTTATTTGCCTCTACAGGGGTCATTTTCCAACCTGAGTTGCAGGTTGATACCACTTCAATAAAGGCAGTTCCCTTCTTGTCAAGTACTTTTTGAATACCTTTTTTCAGGGCTCTCTTACATTTACGCACCGAAGCGGCTGTATGTGCAGCCTGCCGTGTAACATAAGATGTCCCGGGTAGTCGGGCAACTATTTCTGTTATTTTAATGGGAAAACCGTTCAACCCGCTCTCTCTGCCTGATGGTGTAGTGGAAGTAACCATCCCTTCAATGGTTGTTGGAGCCATCTGTCCGCCGGTCATCCCGTAAATACCATTATTTATGAATACAACCAGAATATTTTCACCTCTGTTACATGCATGTATAATTTCTCCTGTACCAATAGATGCCAGATCGCCGTCACCCTGATAAGTAAAGACAAATTTATCAGGATTGAGCCTTACAACGCCGGTAGCCACGGCAGGGGCGCGTCCATGGGCTGCTTCCTGCCAGTCGATGTCAATATAATTATAGATAAAAACCGAGCATCCCACAGGTGCAATGCCAATGGCTTTCTCCTTTATTCCCATTTCACCGATCAGTTCAGCCATTAGTTTATGTACAACGCCGTGGGTACATCCCGGACAGTAATGCATTGTTGTATCGATCAGAATATCTGATTTTTTATATACAATATTCTCAGGTTTTACAATAGTTGTAATATCCATATCACTTATCCCCTCCATTAATAAACTTAATCATCGCTTCAGCGACCTCATCCGGGCTTGGAATAATGCCGCCCATACGTCCGAAATACTCAACTCTTCTTATAAAGCCCGCTTCAAAAAGAGCCAGTTTGATATCTTCCATCATTTGGCCGGCATTCATTTCAACAGAAAGAAATCCTTTGACGGCGGGCGCCAGCTCACCTATTACCTTTTTAGGAAAGGGGAAAAGAGTAACAGGCCTTACAAGTCCGGCCTTTACCCCATTGTCACGCACTATCTCCACAGCTTTCTGACAGACTCTGGCAGAGGTGCCGAAAGCCACAAAAACATACTCTGCATCATCGCATCTGAAGGCCTCATATCTCTGCTCTTCCTCCTCCATACGCCGGTACTTCTCCTGAAACCTGCGGTTATTCAATTCATTCATGTTGGAGTTAAGCTCCAGTGAGGTAACAATATTATGGCTGCGGGAAGATGGCTTACCGGTAGTTGCCCAGCTGCCCCACTTTTCGATTATCTCCTCATCTGTCCACCGCTTTTGATAATCTGAAAGCTCAACTTTTTCCATCATTTGTCCGATAGCTCCGTCAGTAAGGATCATAGCCGGATTTCTGTATTTAAAGGCAAGGTCGAAAGAGAGGCTGACAAAATCGTTCATCTCCTGAACAGATGAAGGCGCAAGCACCAGCATTTTATAATCACCATGTCCGCCACCTTTTACTGCCTGAAAATAATCGGCTTGTGAAGGCTGTATAGTTCCAAGTCCTGGCCCCCCCCTCTGTACGTTAATTATAAGGCACGGAAGCTCTGACCCTGCGATATATGAGATACCTTCCGTCATTAAGCTAATGCCCGGACTGGAAGATGATGTCATCACTTTCTTTCCTGTACCTGCTGCTCCGTAAAGCATATTTATGGCAGCAACCTCACTCTCCGCCTGTAAAACAGTCATGCCGGTCTCTTCCCATGGCATGCGAACCATGAGAGTTTCCAGAACTTCAGACTGAGGTGTAATGGGATAACCGAAATAACCATCACATCCACAGCGTATTGCTGCTTCAGCAAGCACCTCGTTCCCCTTCATTAACCTTAATTCTCCCATAATAATGTTCTTAATTATTCTCTTTTAAAAACAAACATAATTCCTTACCGGCAGGCAGGAAGATATATTTATTATTAAATCAGTTAAACTCTTACTCTATATACAGTTATGCAGGTATCGGGACAGACTACGGCGCAATCGGCGCACCCGATACATTCATCAGGATGCTTCATATAAGCATAGTGATAACCTTTGGAATTTACTTCAGTATGTAAAGCCAGGATCCCTTTGGGACAAACCTCAACACACAAATTACATCCTTTACATCCCTCCCTGTCGATTTCAACTGCTCCTCTCACTCTTGCCATTTCCTTAATTTTATTCTAATAAAGTCAAATCTGCTGCAAAACTAATTTTTACAATTCTAAAAACATGCAACTAATGTTGCGTTATCACAATTTATAAAGAAACCGGGTAAGGATGTTCCTGTGTATTCCCAAATAGGATGCAATATGCTGACGTTGAAGTTTCGTTCCCAATACAGGGTACTCTTCAAAAAATTTACGAATACGCTGTTCTGCGTTAAGCGACTGAAAAGAGTGAACCCTGTCTATTGCCTGTATATAACTCTCTTCTGCAAGTATACGGACGGTCCTCTCAAATTCCCTGTTATTATCAAGCAGGTATTTGAATTCTTCCTTTTCAATATATATAATTTTTGAATCCATATAAGCCCTGATAGCTTCCGTTGAATTACCGGCAGAATAGAAGCCAAGATGGTTACTGACAATGAAATTGTTTGGAGGAAAAAAGAAACGGGATACCCACTCGGTGCCGCTTTCAGAAATATAAACGGAATATAGTAATCCGTCTATAAGAATACCAATCTTCTTTGTCGTCTCCCCGAATTCGATAAATGATTCGCCCTTAGGCAATATTACGGGTCTGTTCTTTAATTCGAACTGTTCAACCAGTTCGAGAGTCAGCTTATACCTGGCTATTATCTTTTGCTGATCCATTCTGATAATTAGTTCAATTCCCGGGATGAAAAATATTCATTGAACAGTTTTAACCTTTTCTCCAGACCGGCAAATTGTTCACGTTTCACGAATGAAACACAAGCTCTTATTCCCTCTTCACAACTTCCGGTGTTATCGAGTGCGATAGCACTTATTCCATAATAAAGCAAATTTTCAACCAATTGATTACCAGTCATTCCCGGATAAGAAACCGTAAAATAAAAGCCATCTGCCACAGCTTTATCAAGGTCATTTTTATATACGATATCAAATCCGTTTTCAAGAAAGAGCCTTTTCATTATTTTTGCTTTTTCTCCATACTCTTTGACCTGCTCAACAAAGTTAAAACGGCCTTCATTAGCCTCTTTCATCATCGCGGCCATTGCATACTGGGCTGAATGACACGTGCCTGATGAAAGAGCATAAAGCAAACGCAAGGTTATTGTACTCCCGAAATCAGTCCCTCCAAATCTCTTTTGCAGGTCAGGGTAATCCCGCATAAACAGCGAATCAGAGATTATCATCAATCCGATTCGCTGTCCGGCATAAGAGAATATTTTTGAACTTGAAATGAACAATATATAATTATCAGTATACTTTGCAACTGTCGGCTGGAAAGGCGGCTCTCCGGGCTTTGACAGATCCTCTCTGAAGTCCATACAGAAATAAGCCAGATCTTCCATCACGATCACATCATACCTGAGGGCAGTCTCGCCGATGATCTTAAGCTCATCTTCAGTAAAACAGATCCAGGAGGGATTATTCGGATTAGAATAAACAACCGAGCAGATATTACCTGTGGAAAAATACTCCTCAAGTTTACCGCGAAGCTTTTCCCCCCTATAATTAAAGACATCGAAAGTTTCATACTTATGACCGAGAACCATCATCTGTTGCTTCTGAACAGGAAATCCAGGGTCGATAAACAAGGTTGTATCTTTACCGGAGACTGCATTAGCTGCAGCCATAAATGCAGCGTATGTACCCTGCATTGAGCCGACAGTGGGAATACAAACATTTGGTGAAACATCCGTATCCAAAAAGTTTTTTACAAACCTGGCTGCTTCTTCTTTAAGAGGGGTGATGCCGTCAACCATCGGGTAAACAGCTGCAACCCCGTTTTTCAGAGCTTCAATTTCTGCATTCGTTCCGATATGGGAGGGAGGGAGTCCGGGCACCCCCATTTCCATGCGTATATATTTCAATCCCGTCACCTTCTCCACCTGGTTGACCAAAGCCACAATTTCGCGAATCGAGGCTTTGCCGGTATTTGCAATACGCAGCTCTTTTATCTTTTTATCAATTATTTCTCTGCTAAATGGTGAATTGCTCATACTGATATTTTTTTTCAAACCGGTTAACATGATCAATTTCCATTATCCCCGATGAATAGTTTTCCCCGCTCATACTCACCCAGGATAGCAAGGCTTGACACTCTTTTCAATACCTGCGGAATAGCTTTTTCATAGTTTTCAAGCCTTTCCCACTCTATGTCAACATGAAAATTATACTCATTGGGCTTACCTATAATAGGTACAGACTGTATTTTTGAAAGGTTTATTTCATTTTCGGCAAAAACATTGAGAACCCTTGCCAATGAACCGTAAAAATGGCCTACCTCGAAACATAATGATGCTTTATTTGCTTTCTCGGTTGGTATGCCATGTTTTGACAGTATTAAAAAACGGGTATAATTCTTTTTATTGGTCTCTATACCTGTCTCAAGTATCTCAAGTTTATAGATCTCAGCCGATCTCAGGTTTCCGATAGCTGCGGCATTCAGGTAGCGTGACTCTGAAATCAGCTTTGCTGCGCCTGCAGTGTCCATGCCTTCGTGCAGCTCTGCCCGCGGATAGTATTTCTCAATATACTCGATACACTGCTGCAAGGCAATCGGATGCGAATATATATCGGTAATATCGCCGGGTTTCACTCCCGGGACAACCATAAGGTTCATCTGGATATGCAGAAATATCTCTCCGATAATGCGGAGGTGATAATCACGTATCAGCTGATAATTTTTCAACAGGCTTCCGGCAATTGAGTTTTCAATTGCCATAACGGCATAATCAACCTGGTCAGTGTCCACCAACTTGCAGACACTTGTAAAAGTTTTACATTCAACCACTTCAATCTGTTCGTCAAAATATTTAATGGCGGCATCTTCATGAAAAGAGCCTACAATTCCCTGGACCGCTATCCTCTTCATCTTTTAAATTTAAAATGCAAATATACAAAATCCGTAGCATAATGGCTGCAACAGATACATAATCATTATGTTATAAGCCATATTATTTATTATGACTGTTTAGTTCATCTTTATATCTTTCAATAACAGAATAACATTTATCAACATTTGCGGGACGAACAACAAAAACGGCATTGTCATCATTTACCGTAAAAGCATAAAGGTATTCAATAAATATACCTTCATTACTTAAGATATTAAGCAAATGAGAAAGAGCTCCCGGTTTATTTGAGCTGTTTACCAGCAGCACATCTGTTGTCCTCACCGAAAAGTGTTTCTCCTTTAATATCCGGAAAGCTTCTTCCGGGTTATCAACGATCAACCTTAACACACCGAAATCGGAGGTGTCGGCAACAGTAAAGGCCGATATATTAATGCCTGCATCACCCAGAATCTGTGCCACCTCTTTAAGCCTGCCCGACCTGTTTTCCAGAAAAACTGAAACCTGTTTTATCTTCATGTGTTTAAAATTTACGGTTATCTATAACTCGTTTTGCTTTACCTGCGGTACGTTCTATTGTCTTTGGCTCTACCAGTTTAACCTCTGCCGAAACGCCCAGTGTACTCTGTATGGCATTTGTAATTTTTTTTCTCAGCGCCTCCAGTTCCCGTATCTCGTCTGAAAAAAATTGCTCCTGCACTTCAACCATAAGCTTCAGCACATCAAGAGAGCCCTCACGCTCTATGATAAGCAGGTAGTGAGGTTCTGTCTCACTCATTTCAAGCAGCACACTCTCAATTTGTGAGGGAAAGACATTAACTCCCCTTATGATGAGCATATCATCCGACCGTCCTTTACATTTCTCCATTCTGACAAGGGTTCGTCCGCATTCACACTTGTCGTAAATAAGCCTTGTGAGGTCACGGGTACGGTACCGCAATATAGGTATACCTTCTTTAGAGATAGTAGAAAAGACAAGCTCCCCTGTCTCTCCGTTCTTAACCGGTTCAAGTGTGTCAGGATCAATGATCTCGGGTAAAAAGTGATCCTCATTGATATGCATTCCGGTTTGGTGACTGCATTCACAGGACACTCCCGGACCAACCACTTCACTTAATCCGTAAATATCGATTGCACTTAGCTGCAGCTTCGCTTCGATCTCCCTTCTCATATTTTCAGTCCATGGCTCTGCCCCGAAGATACCAACCCTCAGGTTCAGGGATCCGGGAGTGATGCCCATCTCCTGCATGACTTCTGCAAGATATAATGCATATGAAGGAGTGCAGGCTATAACTGAAGTTCCGAAATCCTGCATCAGCTCTATTTGCTTTTTCGTGTTACCGCCAGAAACGGGAATAACAGTTGCCCCAAGGTTTTCTGTACCATAATGCAATCCCAGTCCCCCGGTAAACAAACCATACCCGTAAGCAACCTGTACGATATCATTCTTATGCACACCAGCCATACACAAAGCACGGGTAACCACCTCAGACCACATCTGCAGGTCGTTACGGGTATACCCCACTACTGTGGATTTACCTGTAGTGCCTGAACTGGCGTGTATTCTCACTATCTCACTCATCGGAACCGTAAACATTCCAAACGGATAATTATCACGCAGATCGCTTTTATTTGTAAAAGGGAGCCTGGATATATCTTCGACTGACTTAATATCTCCCGGCAACAATCCTGTTTCCTGCATTTTATTCCTGTAGCTTGGAATATTATGATATATACGCCTCACTGTTTTCACAAGCCTGGTACCTTGTAAAGCAGCCATTTCATCCCGCGAAGCACATTCAATTTTTTCGTTCCAGATCATCAGTTAATTTTACCTGTTTAAATTAATATTGACATGTTTTAATTTGCACTTTATCTTTTATATACCAAATCATCATCAAGAACCCGGATCCCGTTTTTCAAAAGCCTGCCGGACGCCTCAATGACATCAGGGACATCTAAAATCAACAGGGCTGTATTCGTTTCCGAGACCAGGCGTGTATAGGCATTTTCAATATGAATGCCGGTTCTTGACAGCTTAATAAGTAATTCATCGAGACTGCCAGCCTCATCTTTCATCTCAAGAACAATTACTTCGCGTAAAAAAACAGAGTTGCCTTTTTCCGCTAACACCTTATAAGCTTTTTCCGGCTGGTCAACCAGCATGTTTAACACCCCCCATCCATGCATAATATTACTCAGGGTCAGAGAACGGATATTGATATTTTCCGATTTTAAAACATTTGTTATTCCCTCAAAGTGAGTAATCTTATTTTCTAAAAAGACAGAAACTTCGAAAGCCATGATAAATATTTATTATTTGAAACGAGCATAATTGTAAAATCACCTAAGGGTATGATTAAAACATATGTGAGTTCCCCCGACTGAAATCGGGGCAAGCTATATGATACCATTGAAAATAATTAATTTTAATCATATGAAACAACAGATTTCCGCTTCTGTGCAAATTATTAAAATACCGGCAAAATTAAAGGTATTATTAAAATTTGTAGGCGATCGATACCATATTTCTTAAATTAGTAACATTGTCAGTGTTGATGATCCTGCCCTTATCACTGTAATCATACTCTCCGTATGCGGCTGTTGTGATTGACAGCTCCCATCCAAGCATAAAATTTTTATAATCATATATAAGCTGGGGTGAGAGTTTGTATATCATATCAATATCAGTAGCCATTCCGTAAAAGGCGCCTCCCTGGTATGGATCGTCAGAAGTTCCAAGGTTTTTGAGATAACCGGCATAGAAACCAAACTTGAGTTTTGCTCCATAGGTAAAATTGACCCAGTTATAGATATGGTTCAAAGGAGTGTAAGTTTCGGCTCCTGTTGAAGGGTTGAATGTTGCAACTGCATATCCCCCGGGTAAAAGGCTCTCGCTGACATTCTGGCCATACATTGATTTTCCTTTAAACTCAAAATTATTATTGGTATATTTTATGTATGCCAAGGCAGCCCAGGTGTTTAATTTTTCAGTAGTCCTGAATGTACCTGATGTACCTGTCGTAGAAATTCGCGGCTGGATACTTTTCCAGTCGACCGCAACTCCTGCAACCCACATATCGTTAAAATACTGCAATTGTCCGTGCAAATTCGGAACCACAGCATCACGCTGATACTTATAAGTTTTACCTGAAGGGCCTGTATTTGCATAATTATACTGGTAAACTGCACCTGCAATAAAGTCAAGATTGTCGGCCAGCCGGTGTGTCAGCCTGATCTGTGGTGTCCTGTTAAAAACCTGGAATGGCAGTCCCGTGTTCTCATTCAGAACAGAGGGAAAAACTTTTTCGATGAAGGTCGGATGCCAGGCACGGCCAACGAGTAAAGTTGTTTTTTCCCAGGCAAAATTTGTGTAAGCATGTCTGAACCGCAATCCGTTAGTTTCAGAAAAACCTGTAAAATCAACTTCTACATAGGCCGACACATTTGCTTTGCCCAGTTCAAGTCCGGTAAACCTGGTTCCAAACCGTGTAAAGGTATTTAACAACTGAGCGCTGGCAACTGCATTAATATCGTCACCATTACTGTCATATTCAGGCCTGACCGGATAGAATTCCAGCAGACGGTCGCAGGCATCAACATTTCTGTGAGTGTCGTGAATAAAATCGTTACGCACAAAACCTGTAAGATCCATTTTCAGATTATTAACAGTGACAAAGCCCTGGGGAAAAGCAGAAGACCAGATAAAGGTTAAGAGGATTATTAATTTCGTAATTCTCATAATAACATTTTTAGGATTATTAAATATTAAGGGCTCAAAAATAATATAAATGAGTTTATATAAACTGACAGATAGCCAATTAAAAAAGCAGTTTCACAATTTGTTTTTATTTTAAATAGAAAAAACAACCAGGGTTATTGAAAAATAATAAGATAAATAGGTAAAAATTTATAATATTTGACATGCGATAAAGTTTGTCAAATGATTTTTAAAAAGCTGATCCCTTTGCCAAAATGGAGGCTGCCTGTGATGGCAGCATTAAGTGTGTTTTTGGGAATCTCACTGTTCACTCTGTGGCTGTCAAAAGCACACTCTTATATTTCGGACGATCCAAAGGCCTGTATTAACTGTCACATTATGGCGCCGCAGTATGCTACTTGGAGTCACAGTTCACACCGTGAGGTAACGCACTGCAATGATTGCCATGTTCCTCAAAATAATTTTTTCAATAAGTACTATTTCAAAGCAAAAGACGGATTGCGTCATGCAACGATCTTCACATTAAGAAACGAACCTCAGGTGATCTTCATAAAGGATGAAGGGGCTGAGGCGGTGCATAATAATTGTATACGGTGTCACTACGACCAGCTTGTTGACCCGAAACTAAACGTTATGGTTGATAACCACAGGGAAAAAATGACGGAGAGGAAATGTCTGGAATGTCACCGGGAGGTTCCCCACGGACGCGTTAACAGTCTGTCGAGCGTACCCAATGCAAAGGTGCCTCTTCCTGAGAATCCTGTTCCTGAATGGTTAAAAATGAAAAAGAACAATTAAATCAGCTTAAAATGGGAATAAATTTAAAATTCATTGAAAAACGTCCGTGGCTTGCATGGATACTGTTTGCGTTTACCGTAATAGTGGTGTTTATGATGGGACTGCTCGCTGCCTCAGTTACCGAAAGGCGGATGGAGGCTGTTTTTGTGAACGTTCCTAAAACAGATATAAGGCCGTTTGAGCCCAGAAATGAAATTTGGGGACTGAATTACCCCCGTGAGTTTCAGTCATACTACGGCACTGCCGACACCTCATTCAGGAGCAAATACAATGGAAGTGCAATGATTGACATGCTTGAAGAAGATCCGGAGATGGTAATTCTCTGGGCCGGTTACAGTTTTTCCAAAGACTATAAGCAGGGCCGCGGCCACTATTATGCTGTCACGGATGTCCGGAACATTCTAAGGACAGGCGGACCTAAAAACAGCAATGACGGTCCACAGCCGGCAACCTGCTGGACATGTAAAAGTCCTGACGTTCCCCGTATCATGAATGAGGTTGGTGTTGCCGGATTTTATACAGCCACCTGGGCAAGCCTCGGGCCTGAAATTGTAAATCCGATAGGCTGCGCCGACTGCCATGATGAAAAAACAATGAATCTCCGGATATCAAGGCCTGCTCTATCTGAGGCTTTTGAACGCAGGGGCCAGGATATTACCAAAGCAGGCTACCAGGAGATGCGAAGCCTGGTATGCGCGCAATGTCATGTTGAATATTACTTCAACAAACAAATTGCAGAAGGAGCTGATTATCTTGTATTTCCGTGGGATAACGGATTTACTGCGGAGGAGATGGAGGCTTATTACGACAATATGGAATTTACCGACTGGACACATGCTCTCAGTAAAGCGCCGATGCTAAAAGCCCAGCACCCTGACTATGAAGTGTACATGACAGGTGTCCATGCCAAAAGAGGAGTTTCCTGTGCTGACTGCCATATGCCATATATCAGTGAAGGAGGACAAAAGTTCACTGATCACAAAATGCAATCACCTCTTAATAATGTTTCCAATTCATGCCAGGTTTGTCACAGAGAGGAGACGGCAAGTCTGATTGAGGATGTATACCTGCGACAGGACCGCATCCTTGAAAATCGTAAGGAATTGGAGACTCATCTGGTAAAAGCCCATCTGGAAGCACAAAAAGCATGGGAGCTTGGTGCATCCGAATCACAAATGGAAAATATCCTCAAAGGTATCCGACATGCACAATGGCGTTGGGATTATGCGGCAGCAACCCACGGGGGGTCATTTCATTCACCTGTTGAAACAGGAAGGACAATTGCAAGCGGAATAACTATTGTACAGGAAGCACGGATTAAACTGGCAAGGTTACTGGCTGACCTCGGCCACAATCAGGAAATAGTTTATCCTGATATCTCTACCAAAGAAAAAGCTCAGGAATTTATAGGTCTCGACATGGAACAGTTAAATGCAGAAAAGGAAGAATTCCTGAAAAACATTGTGCCCGAATGGGATAAAGAGGCTGAAGCAAGAGAAACCTCATGGAGGTAAGCTGAGTTTGGTTGGTCGTTGCCAACTAAACTCAAACCTGCCTTTTGCTTAATACCTCTCTTTCATATTTTTGCACCTCAGCAATATAATCTTCGCCGGCCGGAACATCATTCATAAGGCACCAGTGGTCCCATACCGCTCCGAATGGCTTTGTCTTCAACTCCTCGAGCATTGCCAGCCTTTCGAAATATTTGCCATCCTCCTCATAATTCTTAAGCTGTTCTGACGGCTCCAGCAAGGCAAAAAGAAAAGCTTTCTGCACAGCTCTTGTTCCTATTAAATAGGCGCCTATCCTGTTTATTGATGCATCAAAAAAGTCGAGGCCCGTATAAACCCTTCCCAGATAATTATTCCTGACTATCTCGGAAGCAATTAACTGTACCTCCTCGTTGAAGGTAACAACATGATCTGAATCCCACCTCACACCCCGGGTTACATGCAGCAACAGTTCATCAACGAACTGAAGGCAGGCAGATATCTTATCCCCCACCTGTTCTGTAGGATGGAAATGGCCATTGTCAAGACATATCAACTTATTCTTTGAAACAGCATAACCCAGATAAAAATCGTGTGATCCCACTGTCATCGACTCAGTGCCTATTCCGAACAGCTTACTCTCAAGGGCATCCTTAAGGTAATCAGCAGGATACTTTTTATTGAATCCTTCGTCGAGCGACTGTTTTAATAATATCCGGTGTCCGTTCCTGTCGACCGGTATATCTTTTGAACCATCAGGCACCCAGGTGTTATGCACACAGGCTTTGCCAAGCTGCTTTCCCATTTCAGCCCCTATTTCACGGCAGCACTTCATGTGGTCAATCCAGAACTGCCTGATATGCCTGTCCTTTGATGAAAGGGTGAATCCGCTGTCAGCCCGGGGATGTGAAAAATAGGTACCGTTAAAATCAAGGCCGATGCCCAGATCTTTTGCCCAGTCAATCCAGCCCCGGAAATGTTCCACCCCAATCCCGTTACGATCGGCCTTACTGCCGGCAAACTCTCCGTAACTGGCATGCAGGTTAAGACGCTGCCTGCCGGGCAGAAGCTTCATAACCGTTTCTATATCACCTCTCATCTCCCCAATTGAGGCAGCCTTACCCGGGTAATTGCCTGTGGCCTGTATCCCTCCTCCCGAAAGGGTGGCATCCGGCCTCTCAAATCCTCCCACATCGTCAGTCTGCCAGCAATGCAGACTTATTACCACCTCATTCATTTTATTCAAAGCTTCGTCTGTGCTCACTCCCAGGTCGCCATACTGCTTTTTCGCAAGTTCGTAAGATGCCGATATCTGTTCTGTTCTCATTTTTTTATTTTTATTTATTACTGTTATCCCTCTAAATAGAAGAGCTCTTCGAGAGGTGTTGAAACAGGCGAATTGTCAGGATTAACCTTCATGATATCAGCCATGAATTTCCACCACTTTTTTACTGTCTCATTATCTCCTAAATCCTGTGAACCACCGTCACCGTCAACTTTTTGAAAAGCAAAAAGAGTATCACTCTCTTCATCATAAAAAATTGAATACTCTTTTATGCCCGACTCAGTCAGTAACCTTTTCAGTTCAGGCCAGATTTGGTCATGCCTTCTCTTATACTCCTCTTTCATGTCCTCATTGAGGTACATTTTAAATGCTATCCGTTTCATATATATTTTCCTGATATGAAGTTGCCCTTGACAATGTTATTGATAAATTTCGAATATTCCCATTCTTAATTTAAAAAAAGCCATTTTCAGGGGTGCACTTGACTTTTTTTCTTATTTTCACCTTTAAAATAATAATTAATCGAAATCATTTTAATTTTTTACAATGGCAATCATGAAATCACTCTTTACAATGCTCCTGGCAGCAGGAATTATTTTCGGATGCAACAGTTCAAATAAACAAGCTGACAATACATTAACTAAAAAGGAAAAAAAGGAAGGATGGGAATTGCTTTTCGACGGGAAAACCTTAAACGGCTGGCGCGGATTAGGACGCGAAACCGTACAGTCTGACCACTGGAAAACAGAGAACGGCATGATAAGGAAAGTCAATAACAGGGAGGTCCCCCTTCAGGCGGACGGCAAACCGGTAGCCGGAGGTGATCTCATGACCATTGAGACATTTGATGATTTTGAACTGTATTTTGAATGGAAGATCGGGGAAGCAGGCAACAGCGGCATAAAATACAATGTATCTGAGGAACTTTCGATGGCTCACGGATCGAAACACTCTGCTCTGGGCTTTGAATACCAGATACTTGATGATGATCATGAAAAATATGCAGGCAAACTGAAACCCATACAGTTTACTGCGTCTCTTTATGATCTGTTCCCTCCAAAAAATGTTAAGCTGAATCCTGTGGGAGAATTTAACAGCAGCAGAATATTATTCAAAGGCAATTATGGCGAACACTGGTTAAATGGTGTTAAAGTATTGGAATTCAATCTCGATTCACCCGAATTCGAAGCAGCTTTTCAAGAAAGCAAGTTTGTCAACTTCACAGACTTTGCAAAAAAACGCAAAGGGCATATCGTCATAACCGATCATACCGACGACTCCTGGTACCGCAATATAAAAATCAGAAGACTCAATTAACAATATGACAAGAAATTAAAACAAACTTATAAATTAATTCATATGGTAAAAAGCAATACTGAAAATCTGATCTCCCGCCGCCATTTTATTGGCAGTATGGTGATGGCAACAACTGCCGGTGCACTTCTGAATTCATGTTCAGCATCAAAATGGAAAATTGGGATTTATACCCGTCCGTGGAACAAATATGATTACAGGCATGCACTCGACAGCATTGCCAAAGCCGGATTTAAATATGCAGGCCTTATGTCGCATAAAGACGGAAGGGTCATGAGCCCTGACACCACCCTTGAAGAGGCAGCCGCAATATTTGAAGAGGCCAGGTCACGGGATCTGCAGATTGCATCTATATCGGGTTATGGTTTCGACAGAAAAGCATCGCTGAATGATAACATTGCGGCTCTCAGGAGGCTTATTGACAACAGTGAGGTTTGTAAATGTCCGAACCTGATGATGAACGGAGTATCAGATCCTGCGATAGAAGCAGATTATTACAAAGTGATCGCTGCATCGTGCGACTATGCCAGAAGCAAAGGAGTGGAGTTGACCCTTAAACCACACGGAGGCACAAATGCAACCGGGGCACAATGCAGGAAACATCTTGAATCGGTTGGGCATGATAGTTTTAATCTGTGGTATGACCCGGGAAATATCTATTACTATTCAGACGGAGTCATTGATCCCGTTGATGACTGTGCTGATGTGGACGGACTGCTGACAGGAATGTGCGTAAAAGATTTCCGGATGCCGAAGGATGTGAACGTCACTCCGGGCACAGGCATGGTCGACTTCCCCGCATTATTCGGACGGCTGAGGCAGGGTGGCTTCAGGGGAGGTTCTCTTGTTATTGAGTGTCTGAATACCGGTGATGATCCTTATCTGATCACAGAAGCAATAAAAGCACGGGAACTGCTTGAAGAGTTGACTGCATGAAACGAGCGTGTAAAATATTTACACCCAAGAGAATTATTAAAATACATGCGAGTTCCTTACTTTACCTTTAAAAATAAACAATTTTAATAGTGTGAAAAAATATATTTTTGCCGCAATAGTTATCGCTTCAATAACACTCCCGGCGGTCAATACAATACCTCCTCAAGATGAGGAAAATAAGTCTCATTTTATAGTTAAAGCAGGTACGGATCCTCAACTGTTTGCAGATAACTATATAATTGAGCAACTGTCAGGCGGGGCACAGCTAAGGCTGCACCATCCGGAACCACGGGAGGTGGCCATTCTTCACGATGAACCCTGGGAGGGAAGTAATTGTCATTATCACAGCATCTTCCGCGATGGCAACATCTTCAGGATGTACTACAGAGGCATGCAGATCGGCAATAAAGACAACCCTGCTGCTGCCCCTCACCCTCCTGTTTTCTGTTATGCCGAAAGCACAGACGGCATCAACTGGACGAAACCGGAACTCGGGATCTATGATTTCGAAGGTTCCCGTAATAACAACATAATACTGGCAGAAAGAGACTTCGGAGATTTTCACTTTGTCCCTGGCGATAATGCTGCAATGTTCAAAGACTCCAATCCCGCTGTCACTCCCGGCGAACAGTATAAAGCGCTGGTTCATGTTCCCCGGCTTAAGGGACTTGTAGCTTTTAAGTCACCCGACGGAATAAACTGGACACCTCTTAAACAAGAGCCTGTGATCACAGACGGGGCATTTGACTCACAAAATATTGCCTTTTGGGATAAGGAGAATGACCGGTACCGGGCCTATTGGCGATACTTTACAAATGAGAGTCCCGAAAACAGGTATTCAGGAACAAGATCGATACGCACAGCTACCTCCGAAGATTTCATTCACTGGGAGAATACCACAAACCTGACCTTCCCAGGGTCACCCGAAGAACAGCTATACACTAATCAGATAATACCATATTTCCGGGCTCCTAAGATATTTATCGGCTTTCCGACCCGCTATATTGACCGTGGCTGGTCGGAGTCGATGCGCTTACTTCCGGAGTCTCAGCACAGGATTCTGAGGAGTAAGGTAAATCAACGCTATGGCACAGCTCTTACCGAAGGGTTATTTATGATGAGCCGCGACGGAGTGGCATTTACAAGATGGAATGAAGCCTTTTTAAGGCCCGGCATTGAGCGTGAAGGAACCTGGAACTACGGACAGCAATTTATTGCCTGGGGCATACTGGAAACAAAATCTGACCTGGAGGGTGCACCGAATGAAATATCACTGTATGCTACAGAAAACGGCTGGACAGGGAACAGTAATATACTACGCAGATACACCCTTCGAATTGATGGTTTTGTTTCAGTATATGCACCTTTGTCAGGCGGGGAGCTGATAACAAAAAAGATGATATTTGAGGGCAATGAACTGCTTCTTAATCTATCCTCTTCTGCAGCAGGTGACATCACAGTGGAGATACTGGATGAAAACGGAAAGCCTTTGGATGGCTATACAAGAGATGACTGCCCTCCTGTTTTTGGAGACTCACTTGAAAAAAAGGTATATTGGACAAAAGGAAGTGACCTTTCACAGCTGAAGGGCAGGCCGGTACAATTAAAGTTTTACATCAGGGATGCCGACCTCTACTCCTTCCGTTTCAATATGTAAAAAAGCCTGCTTTGCTCTTTCTGCCCAGCAAGCCTCCCCTGACCATCTTTTTAAGGAGGGGGCATGGCCTGTATTTATCATCACCCAGTTCATTATGGAGATTTTCCATTATCGCCAGGGTAACATCCAGGCCTATAAAATCAGCCAGGGCAAGGGGCCCCATAGGGTGGCCTGCTCCCAGTTTCATTGCCTTATCTATCTCTGAAGCTTCAGCAACCCCTTCTGCAAGCAGATAAACTGCTTCATTAATCATGGGAATCAGCAGCCTGTTGACAATAAAACCGGCTGACTCCTGAACACTGACCGGAGTTTTACCGGTCTTCACAGCATAATCAATGGCACGGTCATATGTTTCTGATGAAGTATTCAATCCTCTGATTATCTCCACCAGGGCGCTCACAGGTGCAGGGTTAAAAAAATGCATGCCTATAACTTTATCCGGCCTGTTAGTGACATTTGAGACAGCAGTTATGCTCAGCGAGGAGGTATTGGATGCGAGTATTGCAGCGGGACTGCATACTTCATCCAGTTTTTTAAAAAGGCGGGTTTTTATTTCCATATTTTCAGTCACCGCCTCTATGACCAGGTCACAGCAGTTAAGACTGTTAATATCGTCCGAAGCAGTCAGCCTGCTGAAAATCTCATCCCTCTCCTCTCCGGTGATCTTACCTTTTTCAACACTTTTTGCAAGATATCTGCCCACAGAATCTACCCCCTTATTTATGAGAGTTTCATTCAGATCATTCATTACCACATTGAAACCGTGATTTAAAAAAACCTGAACAATGCCGCATCCCATTGTACCGGCTCCGACAACTCCGATTGTCTCCATATATTGTCTTTTTTATAGTTAAATGTTTTTTCCAATTGTAACTGTCAGGCAAATCATTTATTTATCAAAAAGATGTTTATCCATAATTTTCAGGTTTGGGTCAATTACCGGTTTGAACTCCATCTTATCAATGATATCATTCTCAAGGTCAATGCCCGGAGCTATCTCTGTAAGCATCAAACCCTTTTCAGAAAGCCTGAAAACGCATCTTTCAGTTACATACAGCACCTTTTGCTTTACCTTTCTGGCATAGATACTGCTGAAAGTAATATGCTCGAGGCTGTTTATAAATTTTTTTATCTTTCCTTCGTTTTTTATTCTGAGGTT
>CAZBWK010000046.1:0-11943 GCA_964495655.1 uncultured Prolixibacteraceae bacterium
GCCAAAAATAATAGAAAATTTTAATCAGGAAAGATGTAGTTCCCCGGACGAATACGTCTGACAAGTCAGACCTCGTGCCCACTTTCCTGCGGGTCTGACAGGATTTCTCTTCGAAATCCCGCCCGACCACATACAAGTGACCGTTAGGTGCAAGCTAAACAACCAGAAACTATGAAAAGAATCAACAACTAAAATGAATTGGTATGAAAAAAATAATTGCAATACTGAGTATTTTTATGCTAATCAACTTAGGACAAGGATGTAGAACAGAACATTTTTTAATATCTGACATTCGTTTTAATCTAGCTGAAATAAAGGAAAACAAATACAATGATAAAACACAGATAGTATATACATGTACATCTACAGTGAAAGATAAACTTGTATTTGTTATTTCATATTACACTGAATTTGTTGCTCAAAATTCTTTGAACATAGGTAGTACTTGCTATGCTACGACATTACCTAGTAAAATAGACAACCCATTACTCGAAGAAACTTTTTCAATAAAATTTGACAAACCGTTTAAATATAATGGAGAAAACATTCCTGAGTCGACAAATATTTTTGACATAGAGGAGATTAAAGCAGAAATAGATATGTACGAGAACTATATGGCATTCTGCAATATGGGGGCAGATAAAGTCATAGATTTTAGTCAAAATTTCTTTGAGAAAGCAACTTTTGAAAAAACAGATTATGATGTTGTGTTTTCTTGCGAGACATCAGATGGAATAACATTTATGAAAACAATTACAATTAAATTTGAATAAAGCCAGCACCTAACACAGTACATATTGCAGGGCGGGGTTCGGTGGTACGCCAACTGCGGATTCTCGTTTCGCAGTTCCGTGTCCGCCAGCTGGCGGACAGCCCCGAAGGGATGCCTTTGGCAGAACGCTCTCCGAAATCCGCCCCGACAACATGTACCAACCGTTAGGCTTAATTGGGGCAGAGACCCCGACCAACTGATAGACTGACAAATTTAAAAATCAGATTCACATATGGATTTTTCGAATAATTGTATTAACTTTGTAATTACATATTTAAAGTGATTGATTATGGAAGTTTCAATTGTTCAGATAGGGAATTCTAAAGGGATTCGATTTAGTAAGACAATAATAGAGAAATATAATCTTCGAGACAAAGTAGATTTGATTCTTGAGAAAGGTCAAATAATAATAAAACCATTGACCAGACCAAGAAAAGGATGGGAAGAGGCGTTTAAAGAAATGTCAGAGCAAGATGATGATAGATTGCTGTTTAATGACGTGTTTGACGATGAAAATCTTGAAGAATGGAAATAAATCAGTATCAAATCATTCTTGTAAATCTTGACCCGACGATTGGTAGTGAAATTAAAAAGACAAGACCATGCGTAGTGATTTCCCCAAACGAGATGAATAAATATCTACGAACGATTGTGATTGCCCCAATGACAACAAGTTCAAAAAATTATCCGACACGAGTTGAGATTAAACATGATAATAAAATCGGTTGGGTTGTACTTGACCAAATTAGAACGATTGATAAGCAGAGAATTATAAAACCATTGGGAAGACTTTCAAAACCAGAGATTAAGGAAGTGAAAAGTATTATAAAAGAGACCTATGTTGATTAACAACTAAGCCTAACAATGTGTCATACGTAATGGCGGGGAAAGTAGTAAACATAAAGGTTTTTGGCTCGCATCAACACCATCTCGGTTTGATAGCGAGAAGCTCCGAATTCCGCAACTACGCATACACTTGCCCGTTACCGCCAAGTGAAAAAGACAGCATTTCAGGTAATTAAGAGCTAATTAAGAAGAGAATATCACACACAAACAGCACATTTCCAATTCGCACAAGCCGATGCAGAACCTAAAATTGCAAAAGAGCTGTTTCTTTTCTTATCCCCACTGAAAATGACTATTTTTATTGCTTGATATAAAAGAACAATGGACAACAATCAACAAAATATAATCATCTATAAAACTGCCGACGGCAAAGCATCGGTAGCTTTGTATGCCAAGGACGGCAACATTTGGATGAACCAAAATCAGCTTGCCGAACTTTTTGCCACCTCTGTTCCGAACATCAGCATGCACATATCAAACATACTGAAAGAAGGAGAGTTAGAACTAGATTCAGTTATTAAGGATTACTTAACAACTGCCACCGATGGCAAAGAATACAACGTCACATTTTACTCGCTTGATATGATTTTGGCAATCGGCTTTCGGGTGCGTAGCAAACGTGGCACACAATTCAGGATTTGGGCAAATAAAAACCTGAAGGAATATATGGTAAAAGGATTTGTGATGGACGATGAACGTTTAAAAAATCCAGATGGCAGGCCCGACTATTTCGATGAATTACTGGAACGAATACGGGATATTCGTGCATCGGAAAAACGTTTTTACCAAAAAATCAAAGACTTGTTTGCACTTAGCAGCGATTACAATGCTGATGATAAGTCAACTCAAATGTTTTTTGCCGAAACGCAAAACAAACTCCATTATGCTGTAACAGGAAAAACTGCTGCCGAGTTGATTATTTCGAGAGCAAATGCCGAAAAAACCAAATATGAACTTGACCTCGTGGAAAGGTTCAATTGTTAGAAAACAAGATATTTTTATTGCAAAAAATTACCTAACTCACGATGAGATTGATACACTAAACCGATTAGTTGTAATCTTTCTTGAAAGTGCTGAGTTGAGAGCTAAAATAGACTAGATATTACCATTGATTTTTGGAGAGAGAATGTTGACAGGATACTGGATTTTCAAGACAAAAAAATATTGACAAATTCAGATTCAATAAGTAAAGTCCAAATGGAAAAACAGGTAACTGATATTTATAAAAACTTTGATAAAAGAAGAAAAGAATTTGAGGCATTACAAGCTGACAATGAGGATTTGGAGGAATTAAAAAAATTGGAACAAGAGATTAAAAGCAAAAAGAAATAATAATTGCCAACGCTTCGTAGTCAAACACATTGGCTGGTCGCACAAAAATATATCGCACCACCAAGACCAGCCAAAGAGCTTCCCTGCCACGACGCACGTAAGACAGATAAACAGTTCTAATTGACAAAAATAAAGACAGAAAAATTCAACACCAGGTGGTAACAATGTGTAAAATTAATCGCGGGTAAAGTGCTAAATTTCAGCTCCCTGCCCCGCTTTAAATTCGGTGTGTATACGGACTGGAACGATGCACGAAAACCGCGCCTAATCTTACACGTAAACGTTGGTATTCATGCAGATAAACCGCAGTACAAGATTGAAACGAAGTGAAATTTTTTATATTTGATACAAAAACTTAAATGGCAAGAGAATCTGAAATTATATTTTATCAATCTGATGAAGGAACTATAAAAATTGAGGTCATCTTTCAGGACGAAACTTTTTGGATGACTCAAAAGAAAATCGCTGAATTGTTTGGAGTTCAAAGACCCGCAATAACCAAGCACCTGAAAAATATCTTTGAATCAGGGGAATTAATCGAAAATTCAGTTAGTTCCATTTTGGAACATACTGCGGATGATGGAAAAAAATATAAAACAACGTTTTATAATTTAGACACAATTATTGCTGTTGGATACAGGGTAAATTCAAATAAGGCAACAAAATTTCGGATTTGGTCAACCAAAGTATTAAATGAGTTTATAACAAAAGGATTTGTATTAGATGATGAGCGGTTAAAACAAGGTAAACATTTTGGAAAAGATTATTTTGATGAGCTTCTTGAGCGGATACGGGAGATTCGAGCAAGTGAGAGAAGATTTTATCAAAAGATTACAGATATTTATTCTTTGTCGATTGATTATGACAATACCGATACATTGACTAAGGACTTTTTTGCAACTGTTCAAAACAAATTACATTGGGCTATAACTGGAAAAACTGCTGCGGAGATTATTTATTCATCGGCTGATGCGACAAAAATATACATGGGATTGACCAATTGGAAACATGCGCCAGATGGCAAAATATTAAAATCAGATGTTTCGATAGCGAAAAATTACTTAAACGAACAGCATATTAAAGAACTTAATCGGATTGTTTCAGCATATCTTGATTTAGCAGAGAGCAGAGCGGAACGACAAATACCGACAAACATGCAGGATTGGATTAATTTTCTTCATCAATTCCTGGAATTATCAAACTTTCCGATATTAAATGACAAAGGTGGATATTTCGGAATATGGATGATTAACATTCTAATATTTTTCGGAATGGTTTTTTATTTTAGAAAAAAGAGATGGTTCTAGAATATAAGAATGTGCCAAAACGTATTGATAAAAATCAACTGCTGCCAACAAGCAGTCATAAAACACTGGGGGTTAAGTGGTTAATCAAACGTTCTTTCTGGCATCAAGGTTCGTAACGGATGATACAGATGCAGCTCCGAATCCCCAACGTTTCATACCGCAGGCCCTTATCGCCAAGTGTAAAAGAGACAGACGACAGTACTGAAATTGAAAAGGAAACCATTGTGAAAGGACAGAAAAATGAAATATTGACAAGGCAGGAAAGCCAACATTCAAGCCGACGCAAAGTTTTTTATTTTTTGCCCACCAAGCATTTTTTTAAACAATTGCCGACCCACATTGCACACATTACTAAAGCCCCACAAGCCAACACTGAAACCAAAACTTTGTCAAAGAGTGCAATTTTGCTATCACACTTTTAGGAATAAGTAATTATTTTTGATAACAAAAAAGAAAAATAATCTATGAACATACATATACTTTTTGATAATATCACCGCATTGCTTGGTGGTTTGATTGCAGGAAGAAAAAAGTTCTTTGCCGGTAGTATCCAAGGTACATCTTTTGAAGAACACGTTGCAAATTTAAAAATAGTGAAGAAAAGCCTTTTTACCTTCAAAATGCAGGTTACATGTTAGAACAAATTGATTTGTTTATGACATCACTAAATATTGGTGTTTGTTGGTATGGTGTAGCAAAACCGAAAGAAATGCTATATGATGGATTAAAGTATGTAAATACTCTAATACAAAATCATGCTCCGATAAAAAGTTGGCTTTTTATAATGAAATAGATTTGAGTTTAATAGATATGGGCATATGTTTGTGCTATCTTGATATATCATTAATGCATAAAGGATATTGTTTTAAAAGAGAATTGTATCAGGATAGTGCAACTACTGAAGGAATTATGAATATAGCAACCTATCACATAAAATAGATGTCTTTTTGATATGAAAACAGAAAACAATAAAATATGGATTTTCTTTGCTCTTACATTTGGCCTTAGCTGGACAATGGCCTTGGTTTACTGGTTGGCTGGTGGAAGCACCAATCCGGCCTCCACTCCATACTTTATTATGACGCTAACCTTTATGTTTACCCCAATGATTTCTGCGCTTTTGGTTCAGAAGATTATTCTTAAACAGAATGTTAAGCAGAACCTTGGGATTAACTTTAAGTGGAATTGGTGGTGGACAGTTGCCTGGCTTCTGCCTCTGATTATTGCTTTGGCAACAATGGGCGTTGGGTTACTATTCCCTGGCGTTAGCTTTAGCTCAGGGATGGAGGGAATGTTCGATCGTTTTGAGGGCCTGTTCACCCCTGAGCAGATGGATGAGATGAGGAATATGGAGCTACCCGTACATCCCTTTTTCATAACTCTAATCCAAGGATTAATCGCAGCTCTGACCATTAATGCAGTTGCAGGTTTTGGCGAGGAGTTGGGCTGGCGAGGTATTCTTCACGAAAGTCTTAAAGAAAAAGGGTTTTGGAAAATGTCTCTAATTATTGGCTTGATCTGGGGCATTTGGCATGCACCAATTATTCTTATGGGGCATAATTACCCAGAAAATCCGATAGCTGGAGTATTTATGATGATTGCATTCTGCATTCTTTTCGCTCCAATATTTACATTAATCAGAGAGAAAAGTAGTTCTGTAATAGCAGCTTCAATTTTTCACGGTGGAATAAATGCACTGGGAGGCACTGCTATTATGCTACTAAAAGGGGGAAATGAGCTACTTATTGGACTAACTGGTCTGGCGGGATTTACTGTTCTGGTAATTTTTAACATAATGATATTTGTCTACTTAAATACAAATAATCACAGCAATGGTTACCAGAAGGGTCACTGAGATTTTGGCATTTGGAACAGCTGTAAGGCTAAAGTAGAGTCGAAATCATTAAATACATTCTTGGAATACAGATTTTGCTTTGGGCATTAAATAGGTATGAAAGAGCGTAATTTTTTTTAAATATAAATTCTAAAATTATGAAAACGACTGTAGTAATAACTGGCGCAAACTCTGGAATAGGAAAAGAAGCAGCTTTAAGGTTTGCACAGAATGATTTTAAGGTTGTTATGGCCTGCCGGAGTATTGAGAAAAGCCGGAAAGTTCAGGAAGAAATTATTAAAAGATCCGGAAATAATGATGTTCAATTAATGAAGCTGGATATGTCATCCTTTGAGTCAATCAAGGAGTTTACAGAAAAATTTAAAAAGGAATTCCCCAAACTGGACATCTTAATTAATAATGCTGGATACTTTGAGCATGGAGCAAAGTATAAACTCAGCGAAAACAATATTGAGCTAACCTTTGCCACTAATGTGGTTGGCCCCTTTCTTCTCACCAATCTGCTTCTTGATTCATTAAAAAAATCTAATGATCCAAGAGTTCTTAATGCATCCAGTAATATTATTAAGCATTTCTTCTCACCCAATAAGCAAATTGATTTTGAAAATCTGCAAGTAATTAAGGATAAGAATTTTAAGCATAGCGTTTATAATAGCTATCGAAATTCAAAGATAGCATTGCTTATGCTGACCTTTAGAATGGCTGAGGAGTACAAGGAGTCTTGTGTGAAGTTTTTCTCCCTTCAGATTAACGGCGCCAGGATGTCAAAAGAGACTCTAAAGAAGTTTAAGATGCCTTGGCGCATAATTGCCCATATTCAAAATCTTTTTTTTCCACATCCTTCTTATATGGCCAATAATTACTTTGAGATTTGCACCTCCGAAAAGTATAAGACCATAACCGGCAAGCATTTTAACGATAAGCTTGAGGTGATGAAAGTAGCACCGGAGAACCCAGCACTAAAAGATATCTTGGGAACCTCGGTTTACCCAGCTTATGCTGACAGACAGGACGTTCAAGAAAAGGTATTCCTCCTATGCCAAGAATTAACCGCCGAGATAATTTGAAGTTATTAAAAATAAACACCATGAAAACCAATGCGAAACCCACCTTAATCATAAACAGAAAAGAGATGAAAAAAATGATTCTTAAAATTATGCTGTATGTTGTTGTTACAATTGCTCTGGTTATTCTTCTTGCTACTATAACCCTTTGGGTAAAAAGTCCGGGTGTTTCTAAACAATTTGCAGATTCTGCAGGCAAAACAATAGAGGGAAGTATTTCGATCATTGAGAAGGTTGCTCTCGGCGGTCAGGAGCAGTATATCATTATTCGTGGTGCCAATACTTCCAAGCCAATTATGCTGTTCTTGCATGGCGGTCCAGGAAGTCCTGAGGTTGCCTTTATTAAGCATTACAACCCCGATATTGAGAGAAATTACGTTATGGTGTATTGGGAACAGCGGGGGGCAGGTAAATCGTATTCAAAAAGTATCGATGCCGAGAGTATGAATCTTAAACAGATGATTTCCGACACCCGTGAGCTAAGCGAGTATCTTGCCAATCGTTTTAATCGTGAGAAGATATTTTTGATAGGTCACTCGTGGGGCTCAATGCTGGGAATTTTCACAGCCTACAAATACCCCGAACTTTACCACGCATACTTTGGCATTGGGCAGGTTTGCCATCAATTTAAGGGTGAGCAAATATCCCTCGATTGGGCTTTAGTCCAAGCAAATGAGCGAAGCGACACCGACGCCATTAAAACGCTCATAAACCTAAGTTTCCCCGATTCCACCGCAGCTGTTGATACGTGGCTGAAGTACTTAATGATGGAGAGAAGATATGTAAACCGTTATGGCGGCGGCACAACTAGAGAAATAAGGCGGATGTGGCCACTGGTAAACCTGGTTATGAATTCGGGAATCTACACAATGGGCGAAAAGTTGAATTTCATGAATGCGAGTGTGTTTTCGCTGGAACATTTGTGGATGGATGTTATAAATACCAATTTATTCAACGAAATTGATAGCATGAGCGTTCCCACCTACATTTTTCACGGAACATTCGACTACACAACCCCATACCCATTGGCCAAGGAATTTTACCAGCAGCTAAAAGCACCACAAAAAAGGTTCTTCTCTTTTGATAACTCCGCACATAGCCCAATTATGGAAGAACCTGAAAAATTTAATGCAATACTTCGCGAGTTAACGGACTATTTTTTATGAAATTAGCTATTAGAGAGATTCATCGGAGTGAACTTGCATTTCTTAAGGAAATGCTATACCAAGCAATCTTTATTCCTGAGGGACAGTCTCCTCTGCTGAAGAATATTATTGAGCATCCCGATTTGGTATAATACATTGAAAATTTTTTCAGAGATGGTGATCTTTGTTTGGTTGCCGAACTCGATGACGAGTTAGTGGGCGCAGCTTGGGCACGCTTATTCTCAGAGCAAAATAAGGGCTATGGATTTATCGATTACCAAACCCCAGAGTTAAATATGGCTGTGCTTGAGGGTTATAGGAATATTGATATAGGTAGTAAGCTGCTAACAGGGATTTTTAAAGGCCTAAAAAACAAGTGTTACAGAAAAGTCTCGTTAAGTGTTGATAAAAGCAATTATGCTTTAAATCTCTACTTGAAATTTGGTTTTGAGATTTTTACATCGACAGAAACATCAGTAACAATGATTAAACCTTTTTAGCCATTTATTTAAATTGATTATGAAACATTTTGTTTTTTTTACTTTACTTGCCTTTAGCAGTTTTACGAACGGCTTTGCCCAAAAACCCACCCAAACCATTCGAGGGGTGGTTTACGATGCAGTAACTAAGGAAACACTGTCCGGGGCAAACATTATACTTATTGATGAAAACAGGGGGGTTATCACTGATTTGGATGGCAAATTTATAATAGAAGGGGTTGATATTCCAGTGCCAAGCCATTTCTCGGGCTCAAACATTGCAGGTGGAGGTGGATTAACCATGTTTAGCAGCCAACTGCTGGCTAACTCCGATTTCTATACGGGCGCTTTCCCCGCCGAGTTTGGAAACGCCTCGGCCGGAGTTTTCGATATGAAGTTGCGGAATGGCAATAGCCAAAGGCACGAATACGCCTTCCAACTGGGTGTGCAGGGAATTGAAGCCGCAGCTGAGGGACCTTTTAAAAAGGATCACGGTAGCTCATTCCTGATTAACTATCGCTACTCAACAATGGCTCTAATATTCCCCCTTCTGCCCGAGGTAAAGGGAGCCAATGAGCTGCCAATTTATCAGGATCTATCAATTAAGATTCATTTGCCAACGGCAAGAGCTGGCCAACTCTTTATTTGGGGAATAGCTGGGCTAAGCGAAAGCAGTATGAAGGGATACGACAAGGTTAATGAGTGGATTTATCCCGAAAACAGGGTGAAGATGAAGTTCAACTACAATATGAGCGTTATAGGGATTACCCATACTCAAGGCCTAACCCCCAAAACATATCTAAAAACAACCGTTGCCCTTAATGCTGGTCAGCATAAATACAAAGAGGAGGCTAGGCTGTTTGAGGATACACCCTCGGTTTTGCATCCCCTATTCTATGTTGAAAGCACGGAGGGTGCAGCAACGCTTAATTACAACAAAAGGATTGCAACAGATACATGCGTATTTGTTCGGCGGGTTGTATGATTTTGCGGGACAAATAAGACAAAAAAATATTTCAAAAGGTGGTTTTCAATTTGCCGTATCACGTTTTTTAGGAGACACATTGAAGCAAATAGAAGCAATGCCCGAAACTACATTTGACGAAATAGTAAACAAATATGTAGAAATGAACATTGCACACCCTTTTATGGAAGGAAATGGCAGAAGCACCAGAATATGGTTGGATTTGATACTAAAAAAACGCCTCAAAAAATGCGTAGATTGGAGTAAAATAAGCAAGCGGGATTATATGAACGCAATGATGCTAAGTTCCACTAAAAATAGCGTTCCAAAAACACTTTTGGGAAAAGCATTTACCACAAAAATTAATGACCGCGAAATGTTTTTGAAAGGTATTGACCACTCATATTACTATGAAGAAAATGACTAATGAAAAACGGCAAAAAAGGGAGGAGCTCAACGAAAAAATGAAAAGAGAAACGACAAAATAAAAAACAACGAACCGCCAACAAAGTGCAAATGTAATGCGGATGTGCTTCATCCTCGGAAACCGCAGTACCCAAAGGATTTGACATTTAAAATGAGTATATTTGTACTAAAATATTTTCAGACACTTTATTGATTAGAAGTAAAAGGGGAAAATACCGTCAGAAGAATATTATAAAAACAACCAAGCGAGATATTATGAGACAATTAATCTTGGGGTTAATTTTAATGAACTGAATTATGACTAAAGCATTGGATTTTAGAAATGCTGCCGAATTGTCTGAAATATCGTGCGGAAGCACAATGTGTAAAATTAATTGTGGTCATGGTGCTGTTTATCAGCTATCTAACTCACTTCAACTGCGATTTGTGCTATACACTCAATCAGACCTCGAGGTTTATCAGAAAAAGTTAAATCAGATTAAGACATAATTATATGAATAATTTATTTCAAATAACAGGAACTTATACGGATCAATATCAGCTCACTATGGCTCAAGCCTATTTTTCAAGAGGAGAAGGAGAGCAAAAATCAATATTTGATTACTTTTTCAGAAAACTTCCCTATGGTGGTGGCTATGCGATATTCGCAGGAATTGAAAATTTACTGGAGATACTTGAAAATTTTCAATTCAATAATGATGATCTTGAATTTATGAGCCGCTGGGGTTTTGATTCAGCATTTATTGAATATTTGAAAAATTTTCGGTTTAAGGGATCTATTTACAGTTCGCAGGAAGGAGATATTGTATTTCCAATTCGCCCTATACTGAGAGTTGAAGGTACTATTATCGAAACCCAGATCATTGAGACCCTATTGTTGAATATTCTTAATTTTCAGACACTTATTGCCACCAAGGCAAGCCGGATACGATTAATAGCCGGAAATCGCACCTTAATTGATTTTGGTATGCGCAGGGCTCACGGTCTTGCATCATATTATGCCAGTAGGGCAGCTATTATTGGCGGTTTCAATGCCACAAGTAATGTAAAGTCCGGAATGGATTTTAACATTCCGGTTTCAGG
Organism: uncultured Prolixibacteraceae bacterium; assembly: GCA_964495655.1. Classification (GTDB taxonomy): domain Bacteria; phylum Bacteroidota; class Bacteroidia; order Bacteroidales; family Prolixibacteraceae; genus JAAYJR01. Next base: position 11,274 of record CAZBWK010000046.1, read on the forward strand.
AACAATGGCTCACTCTTTTATTCAAAGCTATGATGATGAAATCAATGCATTTCGTCATTTTGCTCAAACCTGGCCACAAAATTGCATTTTACTCGTAGATACTTACAGCACATTAAAGAAGGGTTTACCCAATGCGATAAAAGTCGCAAAAGAAATGGAATCAAGAGGTGATCGGCTGAAGGGGATCAGGCTCGACAGTGGGGACTTGGCTTATCTATCTAAAAAATCCCGCCAATTGTTGGACGATGCGGGTTTGAATTATGTTAAAATCTTTGCTTCCAATCAATTGGATGAATTTGTCATAAAAAGTCTGTTGGAGCAAAAAGCACCTATTGATGGGTTTGGCGTAGGCACCAGCCTTGTTACGGGTCAGCCGGATGCTGCACTTGATGGTGTCTATAAGTTGGCTTTTGCCTTTGGTAAGCCCCGGATAAAACTATCTGAAAATACTGCTAAAACGACTTTACCCAATAGAAAACAGGTATATCGTATGTTTAACAGTAAACAAGAACTTATAGGTGCAGACATGGTCACATTATCTGGTGAGAATGCTATACACGAAATGTATCATCCCTTTGATGATAGGAAAAGGATGTCTTTAAAAAATTGTACGGGTGAACCGTTGCTCCATCAAATGATGGATAATGGCAAACGAACTACTGAACCAAAA
>CAZBWK010000046.1:11953-32158 GCA_964495655.1 uncultured Prolixibacteraceae bacterium
AACTGCATTCGAAATTGCACAGTTCAGCAAAAGAAGACTCGATGAATTGCCACAAGAATACAAGCGATTTGATAATCCGCATAACTATAAAGTGGGGTTGAGTGGTGAACTTAGAAAAGAGAGAAATCATCTGATTGATAAACACTGCTGATAAACATTTTCATTTTTGAAACGTTTACCATTATAAAGGCAAACCTTATGAGAACGGTAACAAGAGTTTATTATGCAAGGCTGAAAGCGAATACCGGGAAGGCAGTTTTGAAGAAATTTATGAGAACAGGGAAAAAAGGAAGAATAATTGCTTCAGTAATATAAAAGATTTGTTAATTCGCACATTAATAAAACAGATATCAGCGACAGACTCAAATCTGTAAGGAATAAGATAATCAAAGAATTTTAAAAGAGATAGTTTTGAAAACACTTATTATTGTAGATCTGCAGAATGATTTTGTGCCTGGCGGTGCATTGGAAGTACCTGAAGGTGATCAGATAATTCCAATCATTAATCGTATCCAGGAAAAATTTGATCTTGTAGTTGCCACACAGGACTGGCATCCTGCAGATCATGTCAGTTTTGCTTCCAATCATAAAAACAAGAAGCCCTTAGACAGGATTGAGTGGCATGGAATGGAACAGATACTTTGGCCGGACCATTGTGTGCAGGAGACATGGGGAGCCGAGTTGCACCCTGATCTTGATACAAAAAAGGTTGAGGTAATTTTCAGGAATGCCATGGATCCGGCGATAGACAGCTACAGTGGATTTTACGATAACGACCATTTGAAGGACAGTGGACTGGGTGGATTTCTTCGTGCCCGCAATGCCAATCCACTCTATTTTTGCGGACTGGCAGCAGATGTTTGTGTCTATTATTCAATAATGGATGCACTGAAAGAAGGATTTTCAGCGGTACTGATAGAGGATGCTACCCGTCCAATAAATACTGAAGAATATGAAAGAGTAAGAAAAGAAATAACACAGAAAGGCTGTAAAATTATAAAGAGTAATGAAATTCCTGATTAGTGTATTGTCAAGATGGTATCTTCTCAAAGGCGGCGTGGAAATATATCCAGGAATTGTTTGGGTTTTTTCTAAGATTTTAAACAGAACAAAACCAATTGTATATTGGATAGGAATTATGATCGCTGCAATAATATTCGCAATAGGGCATTTTCCTGTTGCTTATCAGGCAGTAGAAAATCCTTCGACGGGATTATTAGCATATATTTTAATCGGGAACTCAATTGGTGGAGTGATTTTTGGGTGATTATACTGGAAAAAGGGACCGGAAAGCGCTTTTGTGGCTCATATTTTTGCTCATGTGATTATGCTTTTAGCAATGGCAATTTTGAATTTAAAGAAATAATGAAAAACCTGGCTGGCATAAGGAATTTGTATACCCTGGGTATTAATCAGAAAGGTAATTCAGAGAAAACCATTAACAGGATTATTGGAAAATGGAAAATTTAGGGTACAATGAAATTATCGAAAAACTAAGAATAGAGAATAATCTTGAGGATTTTGAAATCGGACGGGTGATTTCCGAACACAGGGAAAGATATATTGTAAAGAGTAAAAAAGGTGAATATGAAGCAGAGATTACGGGAAATCTACGATATTCTGCTAAAAGCCGTGAGGATTTTCCCGCTGTTGGAGATTGGGTTGCACTGATCTTATATGATCCTTCCTTTGCGATAATTCATAGTGTTTTACCTCGATTATCTGTTATTTCAAGGCAAGCAGTCGGAAAGTTTGGTGAAAGGCAAATCATTGCAGCAAATATTGATTTTGCGCTTTTGGTTCAGGCAGTTGACCGGGATTTTAATGTTAACAGGCTTGAACGATATTTAACTATCTGTTATTCGTCAAAAGTCATTCCTTTAATAGTTCTTACAAAAATCGACCTGATAGAAGCGTACAGGCTACGAGAAATAATTGAAAATATTGATCAGCGAATAAAAAACATTCCGGTTATTGCAATCAGTAATGAAACAAAAGACGGTTATGATTCGATCAGGGGATTAATAAAAAAAGGAAAGACTTATTGCCTGCTTGGTTCTTCCGGTGTTGGTAAATCAACACTCATGAACAATCTGGCAGGCAAGGACATAATGAAAACAAATTCAATTAGTAAAAGCACTAATAAAGGCAGACATATAACCAGTCACAGAGAATTAACTGTTATAGAAAATGGAGGGATACTTATTGATAATCCGGGCATGAGAGAAATTGGAATAATTGATTCGGCTGATGGATTAGAAACAGCATTTGATAAAATTTTCAGTTTTTCAGGGAAATGTAAATTCAGGGATTGTACACATACCAGTGAGATTGGTTGTGCTGTAATTGAAGCTGTAGAGCAGGGCCAAATAGACAGGAAAACATATGAGAATTTTTTGAAAATTGAACGGGAAAAAGAGCATTTTGACCTTACTGTTGCAGAAAGAAGGGGAAAGGAAAAAGCCTTTGGGAAAATGTTAAAGAATTACAAAAATGATATGCAGAAAAATAACTCAGTGACAATTATAAGAAAAAACATACAATAAGCATTTATTTTGGATGGAAAATAAAGCTGAAACAATAATTTTGTGTAATTATTATAAGTATTAATATTATGCAAAGTTTTCGTAGCAGATTAGTAATTGGGTTGATCCGGAACAGGCATCTGTTCAGTCTGAAATTAAGGCCTGAAGTTATAGACGATACCTTCTCAGTTACAAAGTTTCGGGAAAGCATTGACAAATCATCTGCAAGGATCAAACTGCCGAAAAATGTATCTGCACAAAAATTTTCATTTGACGGTATAAACGCTGAATGGATCATCCCCCGGGAGCCACAACAGGACAAGATACTTCTATATATACATGGTGGTGGTTTCATTTCCGGTTCCTGTCTTACGCATCGTATGCATGTTGCAAAATTTGCAGATCTATGCCGCCTGAAATCAATGGTTTTTAATTACAGATTAGCCCCCGAATATCCCTTCCCTGCGGCACTCGAAGATTGTAAGTCAGCTTATAAATGGCTGTTGAAACAAGGATATAACCCGGAAAATATTGTAGTTGGAGGAGAATCCGCCGGTGCAACTCTGACATTGTCATTATTGTTGGCTCTTAAAGCTGACAATATTGTATTGCCAAAGGCTGCTTTTTCAATTTCACCGGTTACTGATCTAAGCTGTCAGGCAAAATCATTTGAGTATAATGCTAAGAATGATGTCGCCCCCTTGGGATCATGGACTGTCTGGACCAATTTATATATTGCAGGCAGTGACACGAAAAATCCGTTATTGTCACCACTGTTTGGAAATTATGAGGGCATACCTCCGCTGTATATTTGTGTGGGAACAGATGAAATTCATTATGATGACTGTGTAAATGTTGCCAATGTGGCCAAAAAATATGGTGTTGATGTTACATTGAGGGAATGGGAAAATATGATCCATGCCTTCCCTCTTTTATCTCCCCTGTTCCCGGAAGCGAAGAAAGCTTTATCTGAAATTTGTGAATTTGTAAGACGTTATACGGCCGGTAACTGAATTATGAAAGTCGACTCCTGAAAAGCGAAGAAGACAGACCGGGCTTTATGGCTGTTAATCATAGTAATCTGGATCAATAAGCATACCTTAAACCAAAGTAATACATGTGATAAGGAAGGAGATAGTTATGGTTAAAAAAAGAGATAAAAGCAGCGATCACCTCGAGACAATTCCGGGAGTCGGGAAAAGAATAGCAAAAGTTTTGAAAGATATTGGTATTGATGGGGTGAAGGATTTAAAAAGTAAGAGTCCCGAGAAACTTTATGGTGATTTATGCATTAAATACAGGACTACAGTTGCGCTTACTGGAAAAATGCCAGTGATCTCGACGAAGCTCAGAGGGACAAACTTGAATTAATCTGCCGTAAACCTTACATGAAGCCTGGCATGCATGTGCTCGATATCGGTTGCGGATGGAGTGCTTTTGGAAAATATTCTGCAGAAAAGCTTTTTGTCATTGAAGACCTGTACAATATTGGAGCAGACTATGATAAGACGCTGATGGCCTGGTACAATAACTTTGTTAAAAACCGGGCAAAAATAAAGGATAATTATTCAGAACGCTTTTTCAGAATGTGGAAGTATTTTCTGCTCTCCTGTGCCGGTTCTTTCAGGGCAAGACGGAATCAATGCTGGCAGATCATAATGTCCAAAGACGGTGTGGAAGGAGGTTATGAGTCATTACGTGCCATTTAAATGCATTCGTTCATTGCTATATGGCTTGTCAAGTTATAGGTAACCCTGGATCCGTATTCAATCTTCCGGTAAGTTGATTCGCCTGATTTTAAATGTTCGGGAAACATAAGAAATAGAATATTTTCAAACGATTATAGAATATAAAAATGCGATTGAAGTAACATTACAAATTTTCAACCATAATCTTTGACAGTTTACTTTATGCTCCAGGAGAAAAAATAGTTTTCCTGCGCCAGATTTAATTTTAGTTACTTTGTTTGAAACAGGCATTACCTGGAATTAGCTGTATACAATGTACCCAAGTATTATGATCCATTCATATAAGATAAAATATTAAAAGAGTAAATTATGGAAAGTATTTTAAGTAAAATACGCAGTGAACTTCAAAATAATATTGATGAGAAAACCCAGGCTACAAGTCAGAATTTCTTCAAAGAAAAGATCAAATGCTATGGCATAAAAGTGCCAACAGTAAATAAGTTAAGTAAGAAACATTTTAAGCTTGTCAGTTCAAAGACAAAATCAGAAATTTTCAGTCTTTGCGAAAGCTTATGGCAATCCGGATTTCTTGAAGAGTCGTTTATTGCCTGCCACTGGTCTTATTTTATTCATGCCAGATATGAACCGGAAGATTTTGAAGTATTTGAGAAATGGATTGACAGGTATGTAAATAACTGGGCTTCATGTGATACGCTTTGCAATCATACGGTTGGGACATTCATTGAGATGTATCCTGAATTTTTAGTTCAGTTAAAAGGATTTGCAAAATCAGAGAATCGATGGATGCGCAGGGCAGCAGCGGTGACGTTAATCATCCCGGCAAGAAAAGGGAAATTCCTTGATGATATTTTGGAAATAGCTGATATCTTGCTCGAAGATCAGGATGATTTAGTCCGGAAAGGTTACGGCTGGATGTTAAAAGCCGCCAGCGAGGCAAACCAACAGGCAATATTTGATTACGTCATGAGAAATAAGTCCGTTATGCCCCGTAGGTCATTAAGATACGCAATAGAAAAAATGCCCAAACAGCTGAAAGATAAAGCCATGATGAAACTGCTGTGAGTATGATTCATCAAAAAAATGTATTTTAGCCTTGTATTTGGGTAAAATCATGACAAATGGAAACTACAAAATTACTGACGTCTGAACAAAGCGAAGAGCTGCTGAAAATTTTGCAAAACCGCTTTAGAAAGAATATGCACAGACATAAAGATATGGAATGGACTGAAATCCAAACCAGGCTTGAAAAGAATCCCGGGAAACTTTGGTCATTGAAAAAGATGGAAGAGACAGGGGGTGAACCCGATGTTGCAGGGTATGATAAAAAAACAGATGAATACCTTTTTTATGATTGTTCAAAGGAAAGTCCGAAAGGACGCAGAAGCATTTGTTACGATCGGGAAGCTCTTGAGTCCAGAAAAGCATATAAACCTGAACACAGCGCTACAGGTATGGCGGCAGAAATTGGAATTGAGATATTGACAGAAAAGCAATATATTGAATTACAGCAGTTTGGAGAATTTGATACAAAAACATCGAGTTGGATTGTCACACCGAAAAGTGTCAGAGACCTTGGAGGTGCACTGTTTGGTGACCGCAGGTATGGAAGAGTATTTATTTACCACAACGGAGCAGAATCATATTATGCTGTCCGAGGATTCCGCGGATTATTAAGAGTTTAATTTTGTTTGTATAACTGAATAATTAACTGAAATGGATTCATGTAAATTTTTTCTGCTAATTTTCTTTCTGTCTGTTTTTATTGCCGGTGAAGCAAGAACAAATGATGACAGAACAAAATATTTTCCGAAGGTTGTAAAAATACCGGAAAATATTCCAAACAAGGAAGATGTATGGGTGTTCATTCTTGCAGGACAGTCAAATATGGCCGGTCGCGGTTTTGTGGAACCACAGGATACGATCCCAAACAAGAGGATTTATTCAATAAACAAAAATGGAGAATTAATATTTGCAAAGGAACCTCTTAATTTCAATGAGCCGAATATGGCCGGGCTTGATTGCGGACTTTCTTTTGGGAAAGAGCTGTTAAATCACATCCCTGACAGTATTTCAGTATTGCTTATACACACTGCAGTGGGAGGCAGTTCAATAAACCAGTGGATCAATGATTCCACTTTCAGGAATGTAACCCTTTTGTCAAATTTCAGGGAGAAGGTTAAAACAGCCAGAAATTATGGAATGATAAAAGGTATTCTCTGGCATCAGGGTGAAAGTGATGCGACAACATCCGAGAATATTGAATTATATCAAAGCAGGCTTAATATACTCTTTGGAAAATTCAGACAGGCTGCCGGCGATCAATTCCTGCCAATATTGATTGGAGAACTGGGTTCTTTTTCTGAGAATAATGATAATTGGCAGTCGATCAACAGGCAAATTTACAAATATGCCAAAACAGATATTAATTCGCTGGTAATAAGCACACAAGATTTTGACCATAAAGGAGATGCAGTGCATTTTAATTCCGAAGGGCAAAGAGAAATGGGGAAGAGATTTGCTGAAGCATTTGTAAAATTGCAAACAGGAAATTAATAATAAAATTGAAGAAGTGAGTGCTATTTTACAGGGTGGATCAGACGAGTAACTTTTTATATTTTTTACCCTGTAATTTTATAACAGAAGAATCTACAATGGAAAATAAGCAGTGGTACGAATTACTATTCGAAAATTACGGAGAAAGATATGACAATGAAATATTTACCCAGGGTACCCTCGGTGAATGTGACTTTATAGAAAAAGAGATTAATTTTGACAAGAGCCTGAAGATTCTTGATGTGGGGTGCGGTACAGGCCGTCATTCAATTGAATTATCACAACGGGGGTATTCAGTAACCGGGATAGACTTATCTCAATCACAGCTTGAAAGAGCCAGAGAGAAGGCCAGGCATTGCGGGCTAGTGATAGATTTTTTAAAGCACAATGCACGCGATCTTCCATTCAGGAATCAGTTTGATGTTGCCATCATGTTATGTGAAGGTGGCTTTCCTTTGATGGAGACAGATGAGATGAATTTTGAAATCCTCAAAAACGTGACTAAGTCATTGAAAGAGAAATCTAAGTTCATATTTACCACTCTCAACGGATTATTTCCGTTGTTCCATTCAATTAATGATTTTCATGCAGATGGTGCTGTGGAAGGAAATGCCACTTATGACAGCAAGAATTTTGATCTGATGACTTTCAGAGATTATAATATAACAAAAGTAAAAGACGATGATGGGGTAGAAAAAGAGCTTGAATGTAATGAACGGTATTATGTCCCGACGGAAATAACATGGATGCTAAAGACTCTTGGCTTTTCAAAAATTGAAATATTCGGCGCTAAACTGGGGGCATTCTCACGAAACGACAAACTGACAACTGACGACTATGAAATGCTTATTGTAGCTGAGAAATAAATACTTCAGTTCAATATAAATAAAGTATTGCAGAGAATCTTTGAGGTGAAGTCTAATTTAAACTCTGTCTGATTTTTTATAATAGGATTAAAAACAACGGTTTAAAAGATCAACTATTCATATTAATTTAATAATAATGAATACTTACATACAAGTTTATAAAAACAGGTCAAAATACAGTAAATCATTTCTTTATATATGTTTTGTGTTTTGCCTGGTTGGTATTGCAGGATTACTGATGGTTTATTTGTTTAAAAGGCCGTTTATTCCTTTTCTTACTGAATCTAGCTATTTTGTCCTGTTGTTTAATGGAGTTATCTGGATTTTTATGATCAGGGACAGCATGAAGAAGGAAAAGTATTTTGTTTCGTGGAGTGATAGCGAAATCAATTTTCTTCTGCCAAAGTCTGATAAAGAGGTGTCTGTTAGAATTGATAACATCAAATCTTTAAAAATCAGCAGAAGTAATATTGAAATCGGATTAATAAACAACGAGAGCAGGCATTTTAATCTTAATTACTTTTTTTTTCCTGAAAGACAGGTAATTATTGATTTTTTTGAAGACATTAACAGAAATTTGATAAAGACTCCTTAATTTTGATGATATTAATATTTTAAGTGAGATTGATTATTTTCTAAACTGGAAAGTCCGGTAATTTTATCAAATTGAAAAAATATATAGATAAAGTTTGAATAAATGAAGAAGTATATAGTATTTTTATATTGCCTGCTTTTTGTTTTCATTATTAATTCAGGCGTTATAAAGGGAAACAACGATTCCATACCTCCACGGCATAAGGTCACCCTTCGTGAGGCACATGTCGGCGATTTGGAGACAGATACAAGGTTGCTTGACAGTTACCTGCAATTGTCTGAAAATATCAGAGAATTTTACCTTAACGCGCGGACTGTTTTTGAGGATACTCCGGATGCTGATTTTACGAATATCAAAATTATTGAAGCTGCACGGAAAAGCAATGTTATTTTAATGGGTGGGCCGATGCTTGGGAACCTGAACGAAAACGGAGTTACTGTCTGGCTGCGCCCTTCTGCTGCAGACCCCCTGATTATAAGGGTGACAAAACCAGATGGTGGTAAAGAAAGACCATACGTGGTAAAACCCGGTAAACCCGGTATGGAGCAAAGAATTATTGTAGACGGACTGACCTCTGATACTGAATACAAATATGCCATTTATTCCAAAAATTATAAGATCGCTGAAGGCGTATTTAAGACAACTCCACCTTCTGACAATAAAAGTATATTTAATTTGACTTTTGGTTCCTGCTTTCATAAAATAGGCATTCATAACCCTAATCTTATTAATCAGATTTTATCAAGAAGGCCACAAGCAATGATGCTTTTAGGTGATATTGCTGCCGATGACAGGGAGAACCGGATAAATATGCACAGGTCGGATTATCTTTTGCGTGACGTTTCAAAACCATGGCAGAGGCTTGCAGCTAATGTGCCGTTATATGCTGCCTGGGATGACCATGATTATTTTAATAATGATCTCGGCGGTATCCCGAAAGGATTCACTGCAGAAGACCGTGAAGCAGTCAGGGCAGTGTGGCATCAGAACTGGAACAATCCGGACAATGAAAATCCGGGCATCTACTTTAATACACGTATCGGTCCGGTAGAAATAATAATGCTTGATACACGGTCATTTCGCGAAAATGGCAGGAGAGGGGAATACAATTCATATCTGGGTTCAGAACAATTTAACTGGTTAAAAGAGACCTTGAAAAATTCAAAGGCTCCGTTTAAGGTCATCTCCAGCGGGACAATGTGGAGTGATTACATAACTCCGGGAAAAGATTCCTGGGGTACATGGGATACTGAAGCTCGTGAGGAACTTTTCAGTTTTATTGAGACAGAAAATATTGCCGGTGTTCTGTTAGTTAGTGGTGATCGTCACGGTGCCCGCGGATTTACTATTCCAAGGCCATCAGGATTTGAGTTTTATGAGTTTCAGGTGGCCTCGCTGGGTGGAGTGCCGGGGCCTGCAGCAATGGCAGAAGATACTTCTCATCAGTTGTTTGGTTATCAGGGGGATGAAGTGACTGCTTTTGGTGAATTCACTTTTAATACTAAAAAAGATACCCCTTCTGTAATTTTCAGGCTAATTGATGAATATGGAAATATCCTGGAAGAACATACTTTGCAATATAGTAAGCTGATGCCTGGTAATAAATGAGATATTTATGTCAATACGCTCTGATTGAAAAAGACTACAGAATTATTTTTTTCCACTCCAATCAATTCACCAATAACGTTACATTTAACCATCAGCAGATAGAATATTTTTTTATTTTTATTGTTAAGCAATCCTTCAAGATTTCCCTGACCTTTTGAAATAATAATGTCAGCTTTGTCAAATAATGCTTTAAACTCCGGTGAACAGTGTTGCCGCAGGGTGGAGGGGGCATCGTATCCGTTCGATATTACCCTGGCGTATTTTGTCAGCCCTGTTTTTTCAGCATCTTCGGTCGTTACATCGTTAATAACCGGCGCTCCTCTTGTAGCAAACCAAAGGTTGGGATGATTGATAACACTGATGAAAATTTTATCAAGTGCAATTTCACCGGCATTGTCGCCTAAATATAAAACTGTAGAAGCTTTGTGTAATTCCTCGTAAAGTATTTCCGAATGATCAATGGCAGGAATTTTTGAAACTGCAGAGGACAGGGTTCCCATCACATCAAATGATTCCGGCGGACCAAAATCAATAATATTTCCAGCCAGGGCGTACCTTAAGGCAGTTTGAAATGGATTTTTTGATTTGTTAATTACCTCCCGTATGTCATTCTCAAGATCAAGCATTAATTGGTTATATTGCGCTTTCTCCTTTTTATAAAGATCATTTGTATTTGCCTTCTTCTTGATTAAGCGGTGCAGATATGTTGCTGCTTCAGGTGTTAAAATATGATTATTTTTGTGTTGACTAAGAAATTGATCGAAATTATCAATAATATTGCATGCTTCAATATCTGATATATGGTGTTTTTTTATCATTTTTTCGGCCTGTAAGCGGAGGCATTTTGCACAATCGGGTTGCATAACTTTTTTATTTAAACTTAATTCAAATAATGCAAATTAAACCAAAGTTTATTTAATTTTACAATATTTATTGAAAAGATTGAACATGTTAAATTAAATTGAAAAAGTTTATGAGGAAGATATTCATAATTATTATAGTTGCTGGTATATTATTTTCATGCGGGTTTCAGAAGAATAAGAGGAACGATGGCGACAAGCCGGTCGTGACAGTAAGTATTTTACCCCTGAAAACATTCGTGGAGAAAATAGCAGGTAATGATTTTAAAGTTAATGTATTACTGCCACCAGGGGCAAGTCCGGCAGATTTCACCCTGGTGCCATCTCAGATCAAGGATATTACCCATTCTGAAGTATGGTTCAGGATAGGACATATTGGTTTTGAATATTCCTGGAAAGATAAGATTCAGCAGGTCAATATGAATATGAAAGTTGTAGATCTTTCAGACGGTCTTGATTTGATACGTGATGAAACATTGCCTTCAGGTTATAAAAGCACAACTGCAGGTGTTAATCCGCACACCTGGATGTCGCCTGAATTAGTTAAGCAGATGGCATCACAAATAACTGAAGAACTTTCAATGTTAAATCCGGATAAAAAAGTTACGTACAACGAAAATTACCGGCAATTTGTAAAAGAGATTGAGGAACTGCACAACCAAATTGCAAATGATCTAAAGGATTACAAGGGAAGGCAATTTATCATGTTTCATCCAAGTCTTTCTTATTACGCCCGTGACTACGGACTGGTTCAGTATTCTTTGGAACCCGGAGGTAAAGAACCTACGCCACAGCGTATGGCTGAAGTTGTTGATCTGGCCAGGCGTGAAGGCATCAGGGTAATATATATACAAAGTGATCTTGACCAGGATCAGGCACGTGTGTTTGCCGAAGAGATTGACGGTAAAATTATTCAGATGTGGCCTCTAAATCCGGAATGGATCGATAACCTTGAGGAAATTACCGGTATGCTTATAGATAATTTTTAAGGCTCATATTTGTATCTGTAGGATAAGAGGCATGAAAGACCCTCTTATCTCCAAAATCAGCCTTGCAAAATATTCTGTTATTGATTTTAAAAATACCTTGGAGAAACAACCAACTTTTCAAGGAATCTCATTTCATAAGAGATCATTACTTCGTGTGTTCCGTTATGATAGTTCTGCAATTTTGTAATAGAGTAGTCATAAGCATATCCTATCCGCAGCTTATTATTGAATATCCATTGTGCGATCAGGCCTATTGCGTCGTTTGTACGGTATGTAGCGCCTAACCACATTTTTTCCTTAATCAGAAAGTTTGTCGTAAAGTCGAATTGCATAGGTGTATTCCATGCTGCCTTGCCAAGGAAGGTAGGTTTAAACTTCACATTTTCCCCCATGTCAAAAACAATCCCTCCTGAAATAAAATAGTGCCTCATTTCTGCCTGTACGGAATAGTTATTATAGTTTGATTCAAAATTGTTTTGTAAAAGTTTTGGAGAGGAGATTCCCAAATAATATTTTTGTCCGTCCAAAAACATTCCTACTCCGAAATTTGGCCTGAATTTATTATCTATTTCTCCCTGAAAAAACGGGTCATTGACTCCGGGATAGAGAGTATATTCCACAAGGTTATTGGAATAGTTAGTAAAACCTCCCTTCAGTCCCATTCGAAGTTTAGCTGTTTCACTTAACTTTACCATATATGAATAGTCGGCAAACACTCCGAATCTTCTTTCAAATCCCAGTTTGTCGCTGATCACGTTAAAGCCTAATGCAACTTTTTCATTTTTCAAGGGAGATTGAAAGGAAAAAGTATAAGTTTGAGGGGCTCCGTCCCAGCTTACCCATTGCTGGCGGGTAAGAGCCATAAATCCCAATGACTCCCATGTGCCGGCATAGGCAGGATTAATGGTTTGGGTATTAAAGAAGTATTGCGTATACATTGGATCCTGCTGAGCAAAGGAAGCGTTGGTTGCTATTATTAAAATCAGGATCACTAATCCTCTTTTGATATTTAATTTAAACTTCATTTTTTATTTTTTTTATTGTTAAACCATGAAAACGCTGAGGCGCAGAGTGTTTTCTTTGCGTTTTTATCTCAGCGTTTTCTGACTTTTTCATTTTTACTATAACCTTTCAGATTAAATAATTACCTGTTAAGGAAAACAAAGCCGGTAATCGGATCGCTTCCATCGTTTAAATACAAGATGTAGAAATAGGTACCTGCAGGCAATTTTTCCCTGCCGACTGTCATCTTGTTAGTTGACCTTCCGTCCCACCAGGCGTCAGCAGACCCCCAGCGGTCGGGATTTCCGTAGTTGTCTTTTTCATATACAAGGTTCCCCCAACGGTTATATATTTCAATTTTAGCATTCGGATAGTCTTCCATGCAATATATCTTGAAATAATCATTAATGCCGTCATCATTTGGAGAGAATCCATTGGGTATCAGCAGTTCGCACGGTTCCTGAGGCGTCGGAGGCCCTGGTATTGTATCCTCAGGAGCTTCCTCAACCACGATATATGCTGTAGCCTTATCGCATGCAACGGGATCGCCATCGTCACAAACCTGGTAGATGAATTGATCATTCCCGGTGAAACCTGTATAAGGTATGAATTCAAATGTTCCGTTGGGTGATAAAGCAATTGACCCGTTAGCAGGAGGAACCACCAGGGTGAATGCCACCTGGCTGTCGCCTTCGGGATCGTAATCGTTTTCGGAGACATCACCTGTCAGCTCTTCGTCTTCAACGACAAAATATGCATCATCAACACCGACAGTGGTGTTAGTTTTGTCTTTACCCCTTATGTCAATAGTCACCGTAGCATCCTCACACAATGGTGATGAGGCATCATCACATATCCTATACCTGAAAGTAATCAATCCAGTAAAATCAGCAGCCGGTATGTATGTGAATGATCCGTCTGAATTTATTGTCAGTGATCCTGCTTCAGGTGATATGACCGGCGTAGTATTGATCGCTATTCCATCTCCATCCGGATCATAGTCGTTGGATAACAGCTCTCCCACAACCGTTGTGTTAAGGTATCCTACATAATTGTCTTCCACAGCAACAGGCGGGCGGTTATCCTCATCAGGTCCGGCGAACACGGTGATAGTTACCAGAGCAGTGTCGCACAGTCCGCTGTTGTCACATACCTCGTATTCGAAATGATCTTTACCTGAAAATCCATTATTTGGAGTATATGAATACGATCCGTCAGATTCCAGGCTCAGTGATCCGTTCAAAGTATTTGAAACGGGAGTGCTGTTAACAACCAGTATATCTCCGTCAGGATCATAATCATTAGTCAATACCCATCCGCTGACTGCTATATTTTCATGAGTAGTGTTTATATCGTCAGTGGCAAATGGCGGTTTATTTACCACTGCAATGTTGATTGTTACATTAGCAGTGTCGCATAATCCTGCAGCGTTGCAAACATAATAGTTAAACATATCAGAACCAGTAAAATCCTGGTCTGATGTATAGGTAGCAACACCTGTCACCGGGTCTGTTTCAACAGTTCCGTTTGCCGGTCCTTCAATTACTGTGACTGATGAAGTGTCGAGGCTGTTACTGCAATCAGTGTCATTAGCCAGTATATGAATATCGACCGGACTATTTTCAGGAGTTGATGCCAGATCATCAATTGCATTGGGTGGCACATTCGGCACAGTGAATATGGCAGTGCCAATAACATCTGTTTCGCAGTCGCTTATAACCGTCCATGTTACCGTAGCCGATCCGCCGCAGTAACTTGGGGCCCCCGTATTATTGTCAGTGATCTCGGCGCTGCAACCTCCTGTAAACGATGCCTCTGCGAGCCATGCTGCAAATAGATCATCAATTGTTTGCTGGTCCATGGCATCTGCAAGGATAGTGTCATTTGGCAAAATGATTACAATTTCAGGAGCAGCCATTACCGTAAAGGTGGCAATGCAACTTTCATCTTCTCCGCATTCATTAGTTACTTCCCATGTTACTGTTGTGGCGCCTCCGCAGGCATCAGGAGCCTGAGGATCTTCCGGTATCATTGTAAGTACAGGATTGCATCCTCCTGTGACAACTGCTGTTTCAAGCCATTCAGCAAATGCTGTATTAATTGCTTCCTGCGTCTGGCATGCTTCTTCTGTCTGATTTTCAGGACAGATAAATATCAGTTCAGGTGCTTCGGTTACAGAGAATGTGGCACTGCAGGATACGTTGTTTTGACAACTGCTGCTTACGGTCCATGTTACGGTAGTTGTTCCGCCAATATTAGACGGTGCACCCGTATTATTGTTTGTCATTACAGCATTACATCCGCCTGTGAAAGACGCATCAGCAAGCCATGCTGCAAATTTGGTGTCAATTTGATCCTGTGTTTGTCCGGTAGCCTCAGTTATATCCATAGGACAATTTATCCCGACCAGAGGTGCATCAGGTATTGTGAATGTAGCACTTCCAGTTATGTCCGTCTCACATTCGCTGGTAACTAACCATTCTACTGTGACAGTGCCTCCACATCGTGAAGGTGCCTGTGGATTTGCCGGGATGGTATTAATCTCCCCGCAGCCACTTGCGATATAAGCTTCATCGAGCCATCCGGAGAATGCATTATTAACTGCTGTCTGAGACATGCAGGCAGTTCCTGTATAGTCTGCCGGTATCACAAGATCGGCAGGTGTCGAAGGATTGACCTTAAAGGTAGCAGTGCAGTTGTCACCCTCTCCGCAATTGTTAGATACATTCCATGTAACTGTTGTAGCACCTCCGCATGCATCAGGTGCCAGAGGGATTTCCGGTACAGTTGTAATCACGGGACTGCATCCTCCTGTTACAGATACTGTTTCCAGCCATGCTGCAAAGGCAGTATTGATTTCCTCCTGTGACTGGCAGGCATCTTCTGTGTGATCAGCGGCACAGGTCAATATCAGTGGGGGAGCCTCAGCTACAGTGAATGTAGCGCTGCAAGTAACATCCTCCTGGCAATCGCTGGTTACAGTCCAGGTTACAGTAGTGCTTCCGCCAAGATAAGAGGGAGCTCCTGCATTATCGTTTGTCATTTCAGCATTGCATCCGCCGGAGAAGGAAGCAGTGGCGAGCCATGCTGTGAATTTAGTGTCAATTGCATCCTGTGTTTGTCCGGTTGCTTCAGTCACATTCGAAGGACAACTAATTTCAACGACCGGAGCATCAGCAATTGAGAAAGTAGCGCTTTTGACAACATCCGCTTCGCAGTCACTCGTTACAGTCCATTCGACTGTAATACTGCCGCCACACGAGTCTGGTGCCTGTGGTGATTCGGGATTTGTTGTAAGAACACCCCCGCAGCCCGGGTTAACCATTTCGGCCTGCGCCAGCCAAGTTGCAAAAGCAGCATCAATTACAGATTGAGTCAGACAAGTTTCCGTTCCGTTATAATCATCCGGCACAGTAAGGCTGACCAGCGGAGCATCAGGAATCGTGAATGTAGCGCTTTTGATAACATCCGCTTCGCAGTCACTTGTTACAGTCCATTCGACTGTAATACTGCCGCCACACGAGTCTGGTGCCTGTGGCGATTCAGGATTTGTTGTAAGGACACCCCCGCAACCAGCGTTAACCATTTCAGCTTCAGCGAGCCAGGCTGTAAAAGCAGCATCAATTACGGATTGAGTCAGACAGGTTTCCGTCCCGTTATAATCAGCCGGCACAGTCAGGCTGACCGGTGGAGCATCAGCGACGGTAAATGTGCTGACACACTCTGTGATCAATTCTCCTTGTTCAGTAACGGTATAGGTGACAGTCACCAAACCTCCGCAAGAATCCGGTGCCAATGGTAATTCAGGTACCATTGTTTCCACTGGATAACATCCTCCAACTGTGTTGAATCCGGCTATCCATTCTGAAAAGGCAGCATCGATATCTGCCTGTGAAGTGCAGGGGATCAAAGTTGTATCTGTTGAGCAGTAAGTTAACAGCGGAATATAATCAATACAATCTGTCTCTTCAGGCAGGCCCCATGGTTCAGTGGGGGGACCTGCGGATCCGGTTGTATAATCCCAGTTAAACTGTTCCACGTTTTCAGTTACAGGATCGGCCAGATTTGGATCAGTCAGGTTTTGCAGTATTATCACAACCCCTGCGCTTCCCGGGGCATATCCGCCATCAGCCGGATCTTCCTTTAATTCCCATACAACGCTTGGACAAAAGGTGTGATCGTCAAAGGCATCAGCATCAATAACGTTGAAGCATAAAGAAAAAAGTTTCGTCCATCCTGTAGTTGAAATATATACAGGTGAAGTAAGAGGTTGAGGAGCAGTAACTGCTCCGTTCCAATAAGTTGCAGGACCGCCAAATCCAAACAAATCAGGGCCGCTTGCTGTGGAAAGGTTACTGATTTCAAGCTTGCTAAGGGAATAACCATCCTCGAAATCTTTGATGGATTCATATTCGAGAACCCAGGAATCATAGAGGAACCGGACATTCATGTCCACCATACTTCGTCCGGGTTCACTACATTGAAATTCAACATCGAGGCAGTATGTACCGGATATGCAGTCATATTCCGGATTTGCAAAACGAACGGTGACTACCGGAAGCGTTTCCTGAGAGTATCCTTTGAATCCTGACAAAACAAAGATCAGGAGCATCAGGATAAAATATTTCCTGAATGCAAAAAACATTTGCAGGGAATTTTCGCTGTATATTATTTGTAATGACTTATTCATAATGAGTTTTATTAATTTTTTTGAATTATGATTTTCTTTTAAATAACATTCCATAACAAATGTGTTAATTTCTTGGAACACTTGTAGCTTCACCGTTATTGAATTGCCACAGAAGCTTATCATTTGCATTAGTGTCTCCATCCATATTATAATCACCTCTCAGGTATTTGCCGGAGGTACCATTTTCACTACGCCAGAAGAGATTATCGTCTACGTTTATATCCGTATCTGAATTAACATCGGAACTTTGATCAGCATTACCACCGATCATTACGAACTTGCCCGGACTAACCTCTTTTTGTCCCACAGATCCATATCCGTAAGGATCATTTATATAGCTTTGTTTATTCCGGAAGTCATAAATAATTTTACCGTTATGCACTGATACGGCTTCATGAGACATCACGATCAGATGGTTACGGTGCTCGATTACGACATAGTAAATATCATCTGATTCTGTTTCGCAACAAAATTCGCTTATGAACTCCAGGCTTCCATCCTTATGTAACAGGGCAGCAGCCTGGCAAACAGGCTCTCCTGTATCTTCAGGACCAGCGCGCAGCGAAACAAGTACCCAGTCAACTACTGTTGAAGGATAACCAGCAACAGCATTATTCAGATCCCCTCCTGAATCGTAGTAATTACCTTCATTGCCGCTATAGTTCCATGGTGTGCCGTTATATGGTTGTCCGGGAGGTGAGTAATAAGTACCAAAGTACTCATCACCGGATACTTGTCCGGGCAGTAGATGCAAGTCATTAAGACTTGTTCTCATCTCTGCTGCATAATTACCTGTGCCTCCCGGATCAGCCATTGCACCTTCCAGATAAACATATAATTCAAGTTCAATGCATCCATGATTAACAGTAATCATCTGGGTACAGGTATCAGAAATATTTCCGCAATCGTCCATGGCTGTCCATGAGATAGTAGTTATTCCGACCGGATAAGGATCATTCAGCGCCATACTGTCAGACCGGATTCCGGTGAATGTATTTTCATCTGTACAATTATCTATTGCCGTAGGATATATTACATTTATATTCGCCTGATCTTCGCCGGCACCGGCAGTAACAGTTATATCTTCAGGACATGTAATAACAGGCGGAGTAGTGTCAACCACATTAATAGTAGTCGATGCTGTAGCTGTGTTATCGCAATCATCAGTTGCTGTCCAGATACGGGTAACGTAGTATTCCTGCGGACACTGGCCCGGCATCAGGCATGCACCGATGTAATTTAATGATCCGGTGGCAGTCTCCTGCTTCCTTGAATATATTCTCCAGGTTCCGTCCATCGGGCCGGTAAACTCCTCAAAGCATGAAACATATTCCACCTGATGGCCCAATAGTGCCTCCACGTATACTTCGTTTGGAGATGAAGTCTCGCCATACGGAGTGACATTCACCTCTTCCCCTGCCGGGATATAATCGCTGTTCATCCACTTGTCATATTCTGAAGAGCAGGAATAGAACACAGGCATATAAGTTGTGCCCGGGACTTGCGGTTCAATGCAGTCACCAGTATTGCAGTAAGGGCCAACCAGGATAATTGCCTGTCCGGAGGGAGATATCAGGGTAAATTCAGCCACTCCCTTTCCTTTGTTAGTTTCAAAGATAAGTGACAGTTTATTTATCTGATGAGCTTCCAGTCCGGTATCGGAGATTTCTATTTCCCAAACAAGGCCGTTACCTGAGGCAGGAACATTTCTTCCGTCGTTATTACAAGAGCCATAATGATCCTGGTATGTAATTTCGACATTCATGTCGCAGTTATCTTCAGCAACCGGCATTTCTGTGAAATCCCAATCCTCGTCACATTCATAAGTAGCCCCTTCAGGCACGTAAGTGAAGTAGGGCGGGGTAGTGTCGTCAACTACTACAGATTGTTCACAAGTTCCTGTATTTTCGTATATGTCTGATATCTGGTATGTACGTGTAATAGTTTCGGGACATGTATTACCATCCGAAACATCACTCAACCATGTGAATGAATCTTCATCCAATCCGCAGTTATCAGATGCGGATCCACCTGCGACTACAAATTCAGCAAAATCATTGTAGTAAGCCGGTATCTCATCGGTACATTCTACTGTGATGGCTCCGGGACAGATTATTACAGGCTCCGTGATATCAGTTACTGTAACTGTAAAACTGCAGTAATCACTTAAGTTACCTGCATCTGTTACAGTATATGTAATCGTAGTAATACCTACACTGAAAGTATCTCCTTCAAGAATGTTAATGCCGGTAGTTGGTGACTGATCTATTATTACATTGTCTTTTTCCATCACCCAGGTAAGTGAAACGATATTGTCATTGATGTCTGAAACTACAGGATCCAGTCCCGATACAATTACCACATTGCAAGTGGTATCGGAGGTACTTTCTTCTATAGGATCAGGACAAGTGATTTCAGGTGCTATGTTATTCAATTGCAAAACAATTTCATTACTAGTACCTGTGATTTCCTCCATGCCCGGATCGTATCCTGTAGCCGTGGCGATATTACTAATGTTTTCGTTTGTTATATCGTCTGATGTTACAGTATGGATAGCTGTGCAGACAGCAGTATCTCCGGGAGCAAGTGTATAAGGAGCGTTGTCACAAGTTACCACAGTATTAGGATCGCTGACTGTCACACCTGTAATAGTTACATTGCCTGTATTGGTTACTTTAACTGTATAATTGATTTCTTCTCCAATATAGGTATATCCATCTGCAAGGGTAGATTTAATGACGGTCAACTCAGGCGTCTGGTCAGCATAAACAGTCTCTGTATCGCTATCATCGCTTACCGGGTCGTCAT